>JAOZMA010000214.1 GCA_029934555.1 Acidimicrobiia bacterium
GATCCGCAGACTCAGTTCGACCGATCAAGACGTCGACCGTCTCAACGACATCCTCTCCGAGAAGCGCCGGGCCCTTCGACCTCTGAAACGTCAGGCGAACGCTGCGGCCCGGCATGGGTCGGTCAAGTCTGAAGCGAAGGCACTCCGGCTCTGGCTCGGTGGCGAAGCCATCCGTGATCTCCGATCCCGGGACGCCAAGGTCTCGGCTGAACAACGAACCCTCTCCGAGGTGCTCGAGACCGATGGGGCGACCCTTGAGGAGCTGCTGATCGAACTCACCGGGCTTCGATCCTCCGCAGGCGACGTGGGAGCAGCACTCGAACGCGACACCACGGCGGCGGCACGCCTCGAGACGGTTGTGGAACGTCTGCGGCGCTACGGACTGGTGGCGCGTGAGCGTCGCGTCGGGCTCGAGGCTCGAATCGAAGGTGCCGAAGACCGGCGCGACGATCTGACCCGTGAAGAGAGCGAACTCACCGGCGGTATCGACGAGGCGACCGATGCTGAGCTCCGTTTTGGTGATGAAGCGGAGCGGCGCTCGGTGGCGCTGCAGGCACTTGAGGACGAGGAGCGGATACTCGCCGAACAGGTGCAACTCCCGGCGGAAGGACTCGTTGCCAACCTTCGTGGCGACCTCAGAGCGCTCGAGAACGCTTCGCAACGCGATGGTCGAGAGCTCGACTCGATCGGGACACGTCGGAACGTGGTCATCGACCGACTTGAAGAGGAGACCGTTGAGAGCGTCGCTCTGAATCGATCGATCCAGCAGGCCGATTCCGAGGTCACGGCATCGCAGCGCACATACGAAGAGGCCAAAGATCACCGAATCGACGTCGAGGGCAAATCGGATGGCGCCGATCAGCAGCACACCGACGCTCTCCTCGCAGTCGCCGCCGCCGAGGCACGGGTCGAAGCTCACGAGGCCGCGATCGCCGGTATCGGAGATCCGGCAGCCAGAACGATGGCGGAGGATCGAGACGGCGTCTTGGGAGTCGTCGCAGCGTCCCTGGATGCTCCTGCGGACCTTGCGGACGCCGTCGACCGGGCTCTTGGTTCGTGGGCCGACGCCTTCCTCACCGTTGACCGGGCCACCATCCGCGGTCTCACCGGTGATCTCAAATCGAATGGACTGGGAGGCGTCTCGCTCGTCAGTCCGCAGCCGTCGGCCGACGTCCCCGCACGTGCCGCGGCCGCCGAACTCGGACTTGATGCCCTCGTCGATCTCCTCGGGACGAATGCCGACCGCGAGATCGCCGAGACGCTCCTCGGCGACGTCGTCTTCGCCGCCGGTTGGGAAGCCGCATGGCGAGTTGTTGAACGGTACCCACACCTCCGGGCGGTGACCCCCGAGGGCGACGTGATCGCCGCATCGGGAATGCACGTCGCTCAGCCGGACGGAACCGGGTTCGCCGCTCTCGAAGCCGCTCGCGTACAACTTGAGATCGGCGAACGCGAGCGCTCCCGGACCGAGAGCCGACGAACTGCAGCCCGCCGTGACTTCGAGACGGCCCGAAGGATCGAACGAACAGCTCTCGACGATCTCGAAGCGCTCGAGGCCAGGATCGCCGGTCACACCGAGGCACTGGCTCTCATCGGTCGTGCCAGGGCCGAGGGTGAGGCTGAACGAGAGCGACTCGACGTACGAACCAAAGCGCTCCGAGAAGCCGAAGCCGCACGGGAAGAGCGCATCGCAGAGGTGCGCGAGAGGGTCGCAGAGCTCGAAGGCGAAGAAGCCGTTCGGCAGGCCGCATGGGATGCGCTCAATCGACGTCGCGAAGAGGTGACCGCGAGGAGAGACGAAGCTCGCCAACGACGGGAAGAGTCGGCATCGCAGCTCGCAGGAGTCTCCGAACGCCGAGTCTTGTTGCATCGGAGATTGGAGCGCGTCAAGCTGGAGTTGGGTCAACTCGACCTGCTCCCCGAGGATGATCCCCGCATCGATCAACTGTCCGACATCGAGGATCGGGCCGTACGGGTGACCGCTCTCGTTCAGCAGCACATCGCAGTGCTGCGAGACCGCCAACGGTCACTCCGGCTCGAAGTCGGCGACGTCTCGGAAGCTCTCGGTACCGCAGAGGACCGACGCGAGGAGCTCGAGAGGTCGATCTCGACGGCGAAGGAGCGGCTCTCGATCCTTGCCGTCGATCTGGCCGAGACCCGGGTCCGGTTGGAGTCGAGCGAGGAGGGGTTGCGACGGGATGCAGATGCATCGGTCGATGAGGCTCTTGATGCTCCTCCTCCCGAACTCGACGAGGCGATCGTTCCATCGGAGCGACTCGCCAGCCTCGAAGCCGATCTTCGAAGGATGGGTCCCATCAATCCGCTGGCGGCAGCCGAATACGAAGAGCTTGCAGGCGAAGTGGCCCTCCTCGACGAGCAGCTCGCCGATCTCGACGAGTCCCGCAGCGAGCTGAGGAAGGTCATCACTGCGCTCGACGAAGAGATGGCAAGCCTGTTCATGGTCGCTTTCGAGGAGATCTCTGCGCTGTACCAGGAGAACTTCGCCCTGGTGTTCCCGGGTGGGCGGGGCCGGCTCCGGCTCACCGACGCGGACCATCCGCTCGAGTCAGGCGTCGAAGTCGAAGCACAGCCGCACGGGAAGAAGGTCGGCAGACTTGCCCTCCTCTCCGGTGGAGAGCGAAGCCTTGCCGCACTCGCATTCCTGTTCGCCGTCTTCCGCGCCCGACCGAGTCCGTTCTACGTGCTCGATGAGGTCGAAGCGGCGCTCGACGACGCGAACCTCCACCGCTTCCTGAGGCTCGTCGATACGCTACGTGCATCGGCACAGCTGGTGATCATCACCCATCAGCAACAGACAATGGAAGCCGCCGATATGCTGTATGGCGTCACGATGGAACCCGGCGAGTCCTCGAAGGTCCTTGCCCGCCGCATGGCGAAGGTCAACGCCTAGGTTCCCCGCCCGTTAGGAGTATCGGTGGACACCAACCTCTGGATTCTGCTCGTCGCAATGATCGCGCTCGTCGCGATCGTTGCCGTCATCGTCGTCAACCGATCGCGTGCCGGGAAGCCCGCATCGCCATCAACGGCTAGAGCCCCGGAACGAGGGTTGCGATCCCAGCTTTCGCGTACGCGATCTGCGATCGGTAGTCGGCTGGGCGATCTGCTTGGATCCGACACGCTCGACGACGAGTTCTGGGACGAGCTCGAAGAGGTGCTGATCGCTGCAGACGTCGGCGTGTCCACATCCACCGTCGTGGTGAACGACGTTCGGAAACAACACCCTGCAGACGGTGATGAGGCACGACGCATGCTCGAAGAGTCCCTGATCGCCCAGATGTCGGGACGCGATCGGTCCCTCCATCTCGAAGGGGACCCGGCGGTGATCCTCGTGGTGGGTGTGAACGGAACCGGGAAGACAACATCGATCGCCAAGATCGCCGGTCTGCTCGGAGAGAGCGACCAGACAGCAGTTCTCGGTGCTGCCGACACGTTCCGCGCCGCCGCCGACGAGCAGCTTCGGGCCTGGGCTGATCGAGTGGGCGTCGAAGTCGTCTCCGGCGAACCGGGTTCCGATCCTGCCGCAGTCGCGTACGACGCATATCGAAAAGCTGCCGACTCCGGAGCCGATGTTGTGCTCGTCGATACAGCGGGACGCCTGCATTCGAAGACGAACCTCATGGACGAACTCACCAAGGTGGCTCGTGTGCTTCGCAGAGAGGCGGGGGAGATCGGAGAAGTTCTCCTGGTCCTCGACGGGACCACCGGACAGAACGGAATCAGCCAGGCACGCAGCTTCACAGAATCGGTTGGCGTCACCGGGATCGTTCTCACGAAGCTCGACGGCACGGCTCGCGGCGGTGTGGCGATCGCGGTGGAACAAGAGCTCGATGTCCCCGTGAAGTACATCGGTGTGGGCGAAGGGCTCCACGACCTCGTACCCTTCGAGCCAAGAGCATTCATCGAAGCACTGCTGGAGCCATGAACGATTCGCAACGACTGATCGCAGAAGCCAGGCGGGTGGCCGAGAACTCGTATTCGCCGTACAGCCACTTCCGGGTCGGCGCCGTGGTCGTCGCAGCCGACGGGTCGGAGTACCGAGGCTGCAACATCGAGAACGCTGCCTACGGGGCATCGATCTGTGCAGAAGCGAACGCGATCACCACCGCAGCCGCGAACGGCGTGCGAGAGATCCATACCGTGGCCGTCACCTGTCTCGATGGTGAAGGCTGCACCCCGTGCGGCAACTGCCGTCAGATCATGAGGGAATTCGGTGTCGAACGCGTGATATTGACCGCCAAAGACGGCACGCCGGTCGAGTACGCGTTGGAAGAGCTGCTGCCGATGTCGTTCGGGCCGGAGGATCTGT
>JAOZMA010000215.1 GCA_029934555.1 Acidimicrobiia bacterium
GCTGTCATTCCTAAGATTCTCGTGAACGACGGAGGCGACTTCAGATGCAGCCCGCGAGCATCAGCAACCCGCGCCCGCCGGCCCGCATCTGCCATGGCCGTGGAGTTCGCTCGTGACCGATTCCGATATCACCCCCGCTGACGACTCTGAACCGGACGAATCGTCCGATGGAGGGAGTCGGCGCGACTGGATCATCGGCCTGATCGCCATCGTTCTCCTCATAGGCGGTCCGATCGTGATCTTCGCCGGTGTCCAATCCTCGGTCCAGGCATCCAACGCCGATGATCCGTGGTCGAACGTGCCATCCCCCGACCCTCACACCAACCACTCGCAGCTCATGCCGGGTCCGTATGAGACGGGTCCGGAGGTAACCGAGGCCTGCCTCGAGTGCCATGCCGATGCGGGCGAAGACATGCTGCACAGCGAACACTGGCTATGGGAGAACCCGCCCGTATCGATGCCGGGGCGCGACGAACCCGTCGTTACGGGCAAGGCGAACACGATCAACAACTTCTGTACCGGCATCCAGGGCAACGAGCCGAAGTGCACGTCGTGCCACGCCGGGTACGGCTGGGAAGACGAAACGTTCGACTTCACCGACGAGACGAAGATCGACTGTCTCGTCTGCCATGACCAGTCGGGCCAGTACGGCAAGGCCGACTCGGGGTATCCGGCTGAGGCGACCGATCTCGCGCTCTCGGCGCAGAGTGTTGGCCGACCCACCCGGGCCAACTGCGGCTCCTGCCACTTCACCGGCGGTGGCGGCAACGGCGTGAAGCACGGTGACCTCGACAACACGATGATCCATCCGGATCAGACCATCGATTTCCACATGGGCGAACTCGACTTCGAATGCGTCGACTGTCATCAGACGACCGACCATCAGATCCCCGGCACGATGACGTCGGTGAAGCTGGTCGACGACAACCCCGTCGCCTGCACCGACTGTCACGACTCCGCACCGCACGAAGATGCCCGGCTCGACAGCCACACCGACCGTGTTGCGTGCGAGACCTGTCACATACCTCTCTATGCAGTGAAGGACCCGACGAAGCTCTGGTGGGATTGGTCGACGGCCGGTCAAGACGGCGTCTCCGATGATCCGCACGAGTATCTGAAGATCAAGGGCAGCTTCGTCTACGACAAGCAGGTGGTCCCCGAGTATCTCTGGTTCGATGGCACGGCCGGGCGCTACCTCCTCGGCGACCCGCTCGATCCGGACGGTATCACTGAACTCAACGATCCGAACGGCGACATCGACGATCCGGTCTCGAGGATCTACCCGTTCAAGATCCACCGTGGCAAGCAGCCCTACGACACGGTGAACAACTACTTCATCCAGCCGAACCTCGTCGGCGAGGAGGGCTACTGGACCATCTTCGACTGGGACATCGCTCTCGCCAACGGGGCCAGGGACACGGACATGGAGTTCAGCGGCGAGTACGGATTCGCACGCAGCGACATGTTCTGGCCGCTCGAGCATCAGGTCGCTCCGGCTGGCGAGGCCCTCCAATGCACGGCCTGCCACTCGGAGAACGGACGCCTCGACTGGACCGCCCTCGGATACGACGGCGATCCGATGGACACCGCTGGCAATCGGACCACCGGCGGGAGCGACGAATGAAACGGCGCCGGGCCGTCATGATGCTGGGCGTCGTCGCACTGTTCGCATCGACGTTCATGGTCGCCGGCGTTGACACATCGATCGCCTCAACGAACACCGAGGAAGAGGGCGGACTCGTGATCCCTCCCGGCGGCGGTGAGATCCCCCCACCGGAAGTGCAGGATCTCGTGAACCCGCCCCCACCGGAGCCGCCAACCGGCAGCACGATGCACCCGACGTACGCCCTCCTCGACAAGGACGCCACCAACGTTCTGTCATCCGGTAACCCGGTCTCGACAATGAACACCTGCGGGCAGTGCCACGATTCGGCCTTCATCGTCGAACACAACTATCACGCCTCCGTCGGCCTCGACGCCCTCACGGAACCGGGCACCGCAGCCTCCGGCCGGGCCTGGGACATCTCGAACGGCTGGTTCGGCCGCTGGAACCCCATCACCTACCGATACCTCACACCCGAAGGCGACGAACTCCTCGATCTCAGCACCGCCGAGTGGATCATGACCCTCGGCCAACGACACGCCGGGGGTGGACCCGCGACCACATCACGCGAAGGCGCACCACTCACCGGCCTCGATCCCAACCCCGCCGACCCCGAGACAAGTCTGCTCGCAGCCGATGGCACCGCGGTGGCCTGGGACTGGGACAACTCCGGTGTCGAGGAACTCAACTGCTTCGTCTGCCACGTCCCCACCGCCGACAACGACGCCCGGATCGCCGAACTCGAAGCCGGACGTTTCGAGTGGGCCAACACAGCGACCCTCGCGGGTACGGGCATCGTGGAACGAACCGACGATGGCTGGGATTGGAACGCCGACTCCTTCACGTCGCTCGGTCAGATCAATCACGAGAACCTGCCGATCGGGCGATCCACCAACGAGTCGTGCGGCCAATGTCACGGAACCGTGCACATGACCCCGGAGCCGCTCGTCGGCTCATCGCTGCTCGACGGGTGGGAGACGCTCACCACCGGCCAGGTCTTCTCCGATCAGCGCCTCGCCGCCTCCGGCCTCAACTTCGACGACAAGGCGGACCTGAGCCGAGCGTGGGACATCCATGCCGAACGCGGTCTGGACTGCGTGAGCTGTCACTCGTCGATCAACAACAGTGCCCAGGTCGCCGAGGATCCCGCCAGCAAGCCCGACCATCTCATCTACGACCCGAGAAGCACACGGCTCGACGACTACCTCTACCAGCCGATCCACGAGTTCACGAAGGGCGACACGGCACAGGGAACCGTCGCGCCCGAATACGACAACACGATGCGAACCTGTACCGGTTGCCACGACGCGGCCGAATCGCATGACTGGCTGCCGTACCAGGAACGACACATGCAGACCGTGGCTTGTGAGACGTGTCACATCCCAACGGCGATGGCGCCGGCCGCCGAGCAGTACGACTGGACGGTCATCCACACCGACGGCACCCCACGCACGACGATGCGTGGCGCCGATGGGCCGGTCGACGACGCCGATACCGTCATCACCGGGTTCGAGCCGGCGATTCTGCTGCGCTCGGATGACGACGGCAACGTCCGCCTCTCCCCCTACAACCTCGTCGGCTCCTGGTACTGGGCACATGGGACCGGCGTCGATGAGCGGCCCGTCCGAATCTCCGATCTTGAGGCCGCATTCCTCGACGGGGCCGGCGGATACGACACGAGCATCGTCACTGCGTTCGACGCCGATGGAGACGGCCGGATCTCTGAGAGCGAACTCGCGATCGACACCGATGCAAAGCAGGCGGTCGTCGCCGGACGCCTCTCGGCCCTCTCGCTCGAGAACCCGCACATCATCGGTGAGGTGCAGCCGTACAGCGCCGCCCACGGGGTTGTCGGCGGTGACTGGGCGATCAAGGACTGCCAGGTTTGCCACTCCAACGACTCTCGACTGAGCCAGGGCATACCGCTCGGCGAATACGTACCGGGCGGCGTCATCCCGGAGTTCCTCCCCGACGCCAACACCGAGTCGACCGGGACCATGACGATCGCTGCCGACGGCTCCCTCAGCTACTTCCCGGAGACGACGTCGGGTGAGATCAACGTCCTCGGAAACGATACCGGCGGGTGGGCCGACTGGCTCGGCCTCGCGGCGTTCCTCGGTGTGCTCATCTTCATCCTCATCCACGCCTCGGTGCGCATCTGGGCCCGGCGCCACTACGGATTCGGCGACCATGGAGAGACACACAAGGTCTACCTGTACACGAAGTACGAACGCTTCTGGCACTGGATGCAGGCCGCGCTGATCGGAGTCCTGATCGTCAGCGGCATCGTGATCCATTGGCCGGGCAGTGCATCGGCCTTCAGTTGGATGATCCTCGCTCACAACGTGACCGCCATCATCCTCGTGATCAACGCCGTGGTAGCCCTCATCGATGCCCTCGCAACCGGGTTCATCAAGGAGTTCATCCCCAGCCCCCAGGGCTTCTTCAGCCAGGCCATCGCCCAGGTCGTCTACTACACGAAGGGCATCTTCGTCGGCGATCCGCACCCGCATGAGAAGGAACCGGGCGACAAGCTGAACCCGCTCCAACAGGGCACGTACCTCGTCATCCTGAACATCCTCCTCCCGTTGCAGATCATCACCGGAATCCTCATCTGGGGTGCCCAGCGCTGGCCGGATCTGACGTCCAGTCTTGGCGGCCTCGGTTTCCTCCTCCCGGTTCACACGCTCATCGCATGGTTCTTCGCAGCCTTCGTGATGC
>JAOZMA010000216.1 GCA_029934555.1 Acidimicrobiia bacterium
CAGGGGGGATTTGGGGGCACCGGCTGGTTCGTAGGGGCGCACCTGCATGCGACATCGATGATGTCAAAACCCCCCTACCCCTGCCGGCCATCTCCCCCACTGCGTGGTGGAGAATGTCAGGAAACCCCGCTCGCACCTTCACCCAGATCGTGATCACCGACAACGCCTCGACTCCCGGATCCACCATGAGATCCCGCGAGCGAACGCGACCACAAACCCTGGATTGAGGCTTCGGGGCAGCCGTGAACAACAGCCACCCATCAGGCAGCGGATAGCCGGAGCGACACACCGCGGATCAGCCGGCGTCTCGATGCTCCGGGTGGAACCAGATTGCTGACTCCATCTTCCTAACCGTCGAGTCTGACCCGGATCGCAGTGGCTGGTTGTCGGTTGTTGTCTCGAACCCGTACCGCTCATACAAACCCATGGCAGCGCTGTTCGACTCGGTGACCCAGAGTTCGGCATGGCGGACGCCACGGGACCTCGCCCACTCGAGCGCAGCACTCAACAGTCCTGAGCCGACGCCTCGACCGCGAACCGAAGGGTGAACCCACATTGCACCAACCTCGACAACGGCGTGATCTGTATCGATGCGTGCGAACAACATACCCACCGGAACACTGTCGACCTCCGCGATCCATAGACCGCCGCGAGGATGCTCAATTGTTGTCTCGATGATGTCTATCCACCACTCGTCGGATTGATCTTGCTCCTCTTCGAGAGTGGGCCGGAACGCATCCGGCGAGTCGGAGAGTGCGTCGAACCGGAGCTGACGCCACAGCGGCCACTCGCCCCTCTGGAGCGTTCGTACTTCCATGAACCACAGTGTTGCATCGGTTCCCACGATTCGTGTCTCGATATGGACGGCTTCACGCGGTGGATGAGGGACCCCATTGACGATTGGGACCCCGCGTGTAGGTTCAGCCAGGTACGCGATGCCCGGGGCGGGGCATGGTGGTAGAGGGTGATGTGCGACGCTCGGTACGCTCCATGACACATGACGATGGGACCGAGGCCAGCGATATGAGCACAGCGGATTCAGCGAACTCAGAACAAGGTTCCCCCGGACCCAATTGTCGTCTTGCGGTGTATGGCAGCCTTGCTCCAGGCCGCCCCAACCATCACGAGCTCAACGGTTTGTCGGGACGCTGGATTGAGGGAACCGTGCGAGGCCAGCTGCTTCAAGAGGGATGGGGCGCCGAACTCGGGTACCCGGGCCTCGTTCTCGACCCGGGCGGACCCACCGTCGACGTTCAACTCTTCGAATCTCCGGATCTTGCGGACCACTGGACCAGACTGGACGAGTTCGAAGGATCGGGCTACCGGCGCACGATCACGGCAGTGAGCACCGCTGAGGGCGATCTGTCGGCATCCATCTACATACTCGCTCTCCACTGAACCTCACGCCCTCCACAGGTGCCTGACAAGGGCGGATTGGGACCCCTTCCCCTAGACGCAGCGTCACCACCAATCGAACCTGGGGAAGCAACAAACGAGGCGAGCCGACTTGGGAGATATTGATGAATGAATACAAAGGGACCGCGCGGACTATCGGGGTCCTGTTCATCATCGCCTCCGTGACGGCCATCGTCGGCGGTTCGCTCGTAGCCCTGCCCCTGGAGGAGTCGAACTACCTTGTGGAGGTTGCAGACAAGGACGCTCAGGTGATCACGGGAGTACTTCTGTTGATGGTTCAGGCCATCGCGGTCATCGGTATCGCGGTGATGTTCTTCCCGGTGCTCAAACGTCGCAACGAGGGGATGGCTCTCGGCTTCATCGGTGCGAGGACCATCGAAGGCGTGTTGGTTGTCGCCGGCGCCGTTTGCGCCCTTGCCGTTCTGACGTTGAGCCGGGACTACGGGCAGACGGGCGCCGTTGGAGTCGAGGCGTTGGGCGACACGCTGGTTGCGGCCTACGACTGGATCTACTTGCTTGGACCGATGTTCTTCTTCAGCGTGAGTGCGCTGATCCTCTACACGTTGCTGTATCGAGCGAAGCTCGTTCCTGCCTGGTTGTCGATTTGGGGCTTCGTCGGAGGCGGATTGCTTCTGATGAGAACCGTGCTCGAATTGTACGGGGTGGAGTTCTCAGCGGCAATGCAGGGTCTCTTCGCTGCGCCGATAGGCCTCAACGAGATGGTCCTGGCGATCTGGCTGATCGTCAAAGGATTCAACGCGGCACCCTGTTTCACATCTCAGCCTGAGAAGGATCTACCGACCGGGTAGATCACGGGAACCCGACGACCTTCCCGCGACACCGCCACGTCCGGTCGCGTGGTGCCATCGGTCCAGGCGTTCTCTCCCTATGCCGCGACTCGGCTACTAGCGTCCACCCAATGCCTGAACTCACAGTTGACACGATTGCTCATGGAGGGGAAGCCGTCGGACGGATCGACGGCAAGGCCCACTTCGTTGCGGGAGCGATCCCGGGCGAACGGGTCGAGATCGAGGTCTTCAAGGAGAAGTCGCGATGGGCGCGAGGCAGACTCATCGAGGTCCTCGACGCTTCTCCGGATCGGATCGAGCCGCCCTGTCCGGCCTACCCGGTCTGCGGTGGATGCACCTGGCAGCACGCTGCCTACGAACGGCAGCTCGAATGGAAGCATGAGGTTGTCACCGGGCAGTTGGCCCACATTGGCGGTCTCACGGATGTCGCGGTTCGGCCGACGCTCGCACCGGGCTCCCCGTATGGCTATCGGAACCGCATGGATTTCTCGGTCTCGGACGGTCGACCGGCGCTCCATGAGCATCGATCCGACCAATTGGTCGGTCTCGACGGATGCCTCCTCTTACGTCCGGAGCTGGCAGAGCGGTTCGCTGCACTCGGTGATCTGACGGGGGTCAGGAAAGTCGTTCTCCGAGCAGGTGCGAATACAGGCGATGCTCTGATCATGGTCGAAGGCCGGCTTCCATCCCAGGCGCCTGGATGGAACGCCTCGGTTGTGATCCAGTCCCGCGACGGGCTGCGCACGGTGCACGGACGGCCGTGGTTCGAGGAGGAGATCGATGGCGTCCGATTCCGGGTACCTGCCAACGCCTTCTTCCAGGTGAATACGGCAGGTGCCGAGGAATTGGTCCGCCTCGTCACCGATGCTGCCGCCGTCACAAGAGACGACGTGCTGCTCGACGGGTATGCCGGCGTCGGGTTGTTCGCCGCGACGATCGGGCGGTCGGCCGGTCGTGTTGTGACGATCGACGCCGGAAGGGCGGAGTTCGACGCGATCACCGGGAACCTCGAACAGGTCATTCCCGGTCGATACCGCTCTCTGCTCGGCGCGTTCAACCGTGTCGCCCCGACAGCGAAGGACCGATGGAACGTCGCCGTCGTCGATCCGCCGCGAGCGGGTCTTGGAACGAATGGCGTAGTCGCAGTCACCAGGACGGGACCCCGGACGATCGTGCTCATCTCGTGCGATCCGGCATCGCTCGCTCGCGATGCATCGCTGTTGGGTGATGTCGGGTACCAGATCGATTGGGTACAGCCCGTCGACCTCTTCCCCCAGACCTACCACATAGAAACGGTCACCCGCTTCGTTCTCCGTTAGGCGCGAACACAAGCCACGGGATACGGACTACGGAATACGGACTACGGACTACCGCCGGCGAAGCCGGCTCAGATTTCACCGACGAGCTTCGCACGCTTCTCTTCGTACTCTGCATCGGTGAGCACACCGTCATTGTGGAGTTGCTTGAGCCGCTGGAGTCGCTCGGTCGCATCGACCGGTGTCTCGGGCGTCGCTGCCGCTGCGATCTGGCTCGCCGACGATTGAAGCGACACGGTGCGGTCTTCACGGGTTTTGTAGAGCAACGATGCGAACTCGTCGGGGTGTGGGATATTCGAGAATCGACTCTGACCGCCCGTACCGGCCGACTCGACCAGCAGATCGCCTGCTCCGAGCATCCGCTCGATCACGGTCTGGCTGAAGTTGACGTTCGTGATTCGCTCGAGCGGAATCTCAACGCCCGACTTCGCGACGAGGCCCCTGCGCGTGATGAGCCGTTCGGTCGTCAGAACGTAGCGGGTCGTCGCCCAGCTGACCACGGGTCGCACGATGAACCAGATGCCGACCCCGATCACAACCAGATAGAGGACCCATGTGAGCGGCTGCCACCAGTTGGCCCAGATGAGGAAGCCGACGATCGCCATGGCCAGGATGAACCAGCCGATCGGGATGATCAGCAGCTTCCAGTGCTGCCGGAAGGATGTGATGATGGTCTCGTCGTCGGTGAGTGCGTCTTCAGGCCATGCCATGAGTCGGAGTGTAGGACAGCCGGTCGCGTGGGCGACTGTTTTCGCTGCGGCTTGTGTACTCCGTAGT
>JAOZMA010000217.1 GCA_029934555.1 Acidimicrobiia bacterium
GCCCTTCGTGTTGCCGCGTATCGCCTGCTCAGCTCCCATCGGTCGACAACACCGATCCTTCTCCTCGACGATGTCTTCTCCGAACTCGATCCCGTCCACGCCAAGGGTGTGATGTCCCTTCTCGGCGCCGGTCAGGTTTTTGTCACAACCGCGAGAGAAGATGAGGTTCCGGCAACCGGGCGACGGTGGAACGTCGACGGAAGGACCGTGACATGACCAGAGCGAACTACTACAGCGACAAGCCGAAGAGACCCGAACCCACGCCGATCGATGACCTGCTCGGGAGCATCGTTGAACGAGCGGGGGCGAGCCCGGACCTCGGTGTCGCAAAGCTCGTTTCGTCGTGGAATGACGTCGTTTCTGAGCGGTGGAGGGAGAGAGCGCGGCCGATCGGTGTCCGGGATCAGACCTTGCTCGTCGAGGTACCGGAAGGTGCAGACGCGAGCCTTCTGCGGTATGACTCGGCCGATCTCATGCGCCGGATATCTCAACGATTCGGACCCGATCTGGTGCGGTCGGTGAAGTTCCGCGTCGAAGGTGATGTCCGCGGCGGAAAGCCTTGAATAGGAAGGGGTTTCACGTGAATTCGGCTATGATTACACCGGTGTCAGTAGCCCCCACTGAACGCCTCCGGGGGCCATCTAAAGGAGTCCTGTGAACAAGACGAGAAGAGCCTCGAACGCGTCCTATGAAGCGAAAGACATCAAGGTCCTCGAAGGCCTCGAAGCGGTCAGAAGAAGGCCTGCGATGTACATCGGGTCGACGGGACCCAGGGGCCTCCATCACTTGATCTGGGAGGCAGTCGACAACTCGGTCGACGAGGCCATGGCCGGCTTCTGTACGCGGATCGAAGTGGCGCTACTCGCCGACGGTGGTGTGCGCGTGAGGGACAACGGCCGGGGAATCCCGGTCGCGAAGCATCCAAAGACGAAGGAATCGGCCCTGACGACCGTCATGACGACGTTGCACGCCGGAGGGAAGTTCGACTCCGGGGCATACGCCGTCTCCGGCGGGCTTCACGGTGTCGGGATCTCTGTCGTAAACGCTCTATCGGTTCGTCTCGAAGCCGACATCGTCCGAGATGGGCATCACTGGTCCCAGGTGTACGAATACGGCGCCGCATCGGGCCCGGTGAAGAAGGGGGGCACAGCGAAGAGGACCGGAACTCAGGTCGTTTTCTGGGCCGACCCCGAGATCTTCACTGAGGGACTCGTCTACTCGTCGAAGACCGTGATGAGCCGACTACGCGAGATGGCGTTCCTCAACAAGGGCCTCGAGATCCGTTTCCGTGACGAGCGTGAGGAGACCCCGGTCGAAGAGATCTTCAAGTACAGCGGCGGACTCGTTGACTTCGTGAAGTACCTCAACACCAATCGGGAACCCATTCACCGACAGGTCGTTTCCTTCGATGAGGTGGGAGAGGACGCCGAAGTATCAGTGGCGATGCAGTGGACGGGGAGCTACCGCGAGACGATCCTGAGCTTCGCCAACAACATCAACACACACGAGGGAGGGACCCACGAGGAGGGCTTCCGTACGGCACTCACTCGATCGATCAACGATTTCGCAAGGAAGAGGAATCTCCTCAAAGAGAAGGATCCCAACCTCACGGGCGAAGACGTTCGGGAGGGGCTCACCGCGATCATCTCCATCAAGGTGAGGTCACCCCAGTTCGAAGGACAGACGAAGACGAAACTCGGGAACACCGAGATCCGGTCGGTCGTGCAGAAGGCCCTCAACCAGGCCATCCCCGAGTGGCTCGAGCGCAACCCTGGAGACGCCCGTCGAATCGCAGATAAGTCCTCACAGGCGGCCAGGGCCCGCATGGCAGCCCGCCAGGCCCGCGACCTGACAAGGCGCAAGAGCCTGCTCGAGTCGGCCGGCCTACCGGGGAAACTCTCCGACTGCTCTTCGAAGAATCCGGCGGAGAGCGAACTCTTCATCGTCGAGGGAGACTCGGCCGGAGGATCTGCCAAGCAGGCTCGCAACAGCCAGTTCCAGGCGATCTTGCCGATTCGAGGCAAGATCATCAACGTCGAGAAGAACCGGCTCACTCGTGTGTTGCAGAACAACGAGATTCAGTCCTTGATCACCGGGATAGGGACAGGGATCAGCGAGGAATTCAACATTGAGAAGGCCCGGTATCACAAGGTCGTCATCCTCACCGATGCCGACGTCGACGGCGCCCACATCCGGACGCTCCTCCTCACGTTCTTCTTCCGGTTTATGCCTCAGCTCATCGAATCCGGGTTCGTGTATATCGCCCAGCCGCCCCTGTTCAGTGTGAAGGTGGGTTCGAAGACCACCTGGGTGAAGGACGATGCTGGTCTCGACGAGATCAAGACCCAACTCGCCGGGAAGAAGCTGAACATCCAGCGTTTCAAGGGACTTGGAGAGATGAACGCCGGCGAACTCTGGGATACCACCATGGATCCGGATCGGAGGACGTTGCTTCAGGTGCAACTCGACGACCTGTTCACTGCCGAGGAGACGTTCTCGACCCTGATGGGCACAGACGTAGAAGCCCGCCGCACTTTCATCCAACAGAACGCAAAAGACGTTCGCTTCCTCGATTTCTAGGACAACGAATGACGAACGAAGAACACAAAGGAAAAGTCGAGGCAATCGACATCTCCCGGGAGATGCAGGAGTCGTTCCTGGAGTATGCGATGTCGGTCATCGTGTCGCGCGCGCTCCCGGACGTTCGCGACGGCTTGAAGCCGGTGCACCGCCGGATTCTCTACGCCATGTACGACGCGGGGATCCGGCCGGGGACACCGTTCAGGAAGTCTGCACGTGTGGTCGGTGACGTCGTCGGCTGGTTCCATCCGCACTCGCCGGAGGCCGTCTACGACTCTATGGTCCGCCTCGGGCAGGACTTCTCACTGAGAAACCCCCTGATCCAACCCCAGGGGAACTTCGGCACCGTCGATGATCCCCCGGCAGCGATGCGATACACTGAAGCGCGGATGGCGCCCATCGCCGCGAACCTCCTCGAGGGCATTGACGAGGACACCGTCGACTGGACCGACAACTACTCGGGGGAGCGCGAAGAGCCGACCGTTCTACCCGCTCGCTTCCCGAATCTGCTCGTCAATGGATCGACGGGGATCGCCGTCGGCATGGCGACCAACATCCCACCGCACAATCTCGGCGAGGTCGTCGATGCGGTGCTCCATGGCCTCGATCATCCCGATGCGACCGTTGACGACATCTCCGAGTTCGTCAAAGGACCCGACTTCCCGACGGGTGCGTACATCGTTGGGACGAGCGGAGTGAAGCAAGCGCTCGCGACCGGGCGTGGTTCGGTGAAGATGCGCGCCGTCACCGACATCGTGGAGATGCAACGCGGACGGATGGCGATCATCGCCACCGAGATTCCCTACCAGGTATCTCGGGATCGGATCATGGCCAAGACCGCGGAACTCGTCCGCAAGAAGATCCTTACAGGGATCGCCGACCTGCGCGACGAATCGGACCGAGAAGGAACCCGGTTGGTCATCGAGCTTCGCAAGGATGCCAACCCACAGGTCGTCCTCAACCAACTCTTCAAGCACACGCAGCTCGAGGAGAGTTTCTCCGTCAACCAGATCGCCCTCGTTGACGGTGTCCCCCGGACGCTCAACGTGGCTGAGATGGTTCACTACTACATCGCCCACCAACTCGAGGTTGTCGAGCGCAGGAGTCGATTCCGTCTGGCCAAGGCGGAGGCCAGGGCACACATCGTCGCGGGCCTGCTCATCGCTCTCGACAACATCGACGAAGTGGTCGAGATCATCAAGTCTTCCGAGGATGTCGGGGCGGCACGTTCAGCTCTGATGGAGCGGTTCGAGCTGAGTGAGATCCAGACGAACCACATCCTCGATATGCCGCTGCGCCGCCTCACAGCTCTCGAAACGGGCAAGCTCCGCGAAGAGTACCAACAGCTTCAAGAGCTGATCGGAGAGCTCGAGGGCCTCCTCGCCAACGAAGAGATGCGTCGGGTCCTTATCGGGGAAGAGCTCACCGTCATCCGGAACAAGTTCGGAGACAAACGCAGAAGCCGGATCATCCCCGATGCAGGGGAGATGTCGCTCGAGGACCTCATCGCCGACGAGGAACTCGTCGTGACGGTCTCAGCAGCCGGCTACGTCAAGTCGGTGATCGCCACGACGTATCGGACCCAGGGTCGCGGTGGTCGGGGCGTGCGTGGGGCCACTGTGCGAGATGACGACGTTATCGAGCATGTGATCCACACCACAGCTCACTCGTATCTGCTGGTGTTCACCAACCGCGGCAAGGTCTACCGGGTTCGG
>JAOZMA010000218.1 GCA_029934555.1 Acidimicrobiia bacterium
CCGTTCTCGACGACTGCTACACCCGAACTCGACCTCGGAGATGGCGTCACCCTTCTTCTGGACCACCTCGATCTTGGAAGGCACCTCGGTCGAATCGCATGGACATTGTCGGGAGCGATTCATCCGGACGGTGTTGCCGATTTCGATGTTGAGATCGTCAACGACGAGGGAGAGTCAGTCGGAGCGTATCTCTCGATGCCAACTCCGCGACTACCCAGGTCGGTCGGTGGCGTCGACCTCTTCTGGGACCGGGGATTCAACGTGCATCCCGACGAGGGCAGCGTCGTTCGCATCACGACGACAGTGCTACTGGTCTCCCCGGAGTCAGTCGACGTTGTCTTTGAACTGGATTCGGTCCCGTCGGGTGACTAGTCCGCGACGTAGTCCCATCGTGCTATCCGACGAACCATCCTCTTGCCAAGCCCGTCTGGTGCCGATGTCATGAAAGACGAGACCGCCGTCCGGATGGCGGTCCGCCGAATGAAGATAGAGGAATGATCGGTATGCGAATGTGGCAACAACTGATGGTTGTCGCCGCTGTGGTGTTCGCCACTGTGGCTGTCGGCGTGAATGTGTTCGCTTCGACGCGCGGAGCGGAGCAGCGAGTGCAGCGACTCGCCATGGAGATCCCGGTTGCGTCGGTGCTGGACCAGGGAGTGTTCGACGTTCCCCCCGTCGACCGCCCCTCGCACGATTCCGATGGACAGGATGATCCGTGTGCCTACCTGGATGAATGCCCCGACGCCCGGGCACCCAACGACAACGGTGAAATCAGGGAGCACCCGGACAATCACGGTCAGTTCGTGTCGACGTACGCCAGACGCATCGGGTGGGACCACATCAGTGGCCCCCCTGGACTCTTTATCAGAGGCATCGCACGCCCAGCCGACAGAGACGACGACAAGACACCTCCGGGCCTCGACAAGACCGACGACAAGACACCTCCGGGCCTCGACAAGACCGACGACAAGCAACCGCCCGGCAAGAACAAGGACGGTTGAGGTTCGGGGATCGAGATTCACCGGACCCGGTCATAATGGGAGTGAGCCCACTACCCAGATCGGAGCCGACCATGTACAAGGCTGCAGTTGACCGATACGAGATGATGCCGTACCCGCGGTGTGGTCGAAGTGGCCTTGTCCTACCGAAGATCGCTCTCGGCCTCTGGCAGAACTTCGGGAGCCGGGCACCGCTGGAGTCGGCCCGTGAGATGCTGTTGAAGTCTTTCAATCACGGCATCACGCACTTCGATCTCGCCAACAACTACGGGCCCGAGTACGGCACCGCCGAAGAGAGCTTCGGTCGGATCATGGCTACCGACCTGGCCCCCTACCGCGACGAGTTGATCATCTCGACAAAGGCTGGCTACGACATGTGGCCCGGTCCGTATGGACAGGGTGGAGGTGGGCGGAAGTACATGCTGGCAAGCCTCGACCAGAGTCTCGCCCGCATGGACGTCGACTACGTCGACATCTTCTACTCGCACCGTTTCGATCCAACCACGCCGCTCGAAGAGACCATGGGGGCGCTCACCACCGCGGTTGAACGGGGCAAGGCCCTCTACGTGGGTATCTCGTCGTACAGCCCAACCAAGACCCGTGAAGCGGCCACGATCCTCCGTGGCTCAGGCACTCCGTGTCTCATCCATCAGCCGTCCTACTCGATGCTCAACCGATGGATCGAGGAGGACCTCCTCGACGTCGTCGAAGAGGAAGGTATGGGCGTGATCGCGTTCTCGCCGTTGGCCCAGGGCATGCTGACCGGCAAGTACCTCGATGGCGTTCCATCGGATTCGCGAGCAGCGGAGGACGACTCACTCAGTAAGAGTTTCCTCACTGAGGACAATCTGTTGAGGCTCCGCGCCCTGAGCGAGATCGCCGCGGGGCGAGGACAGACGTTGGCACAGATGGCGATCGCCTGGGTTCTGCGGGATCCGCGCGTCACAACGGCTCTCATCGGAGCGAGCCGTTGGTCCCAGATCGAAGACAGCCTCGGCGCCCTCGACCATCTGGGCTTCACCGACGACGAACTCACGGAGATCGACCGCTACGCGAACGAAGGCGGGATCGATCTCTGGGAGTCCTCGAGCAGCGAAAGCTGAGCCGGAGAGAGGATTGATCCCTCAGGACTGGTCGGACTGTCCGTTGCGCTGAGGCGTAGCCGTCGATGGCGTTCCACCAGACTCGCTCATCGTTCCGGATGCATCGCCGTTTCCCTGATCGGCCCGGCCTTTGCCAAGCGTCGTTCCGGTTGTGGCGCCCGGTCCCTCCTGGCTCTGTTCAGAGGATCCGTGCGACCCCGTGGCGTCCGTCGTCCCAGGTCCGGAACCCGGGCCCGCCTTCTCGGAATTCGAACCCGATTCCTGGCGGCCGTCGCCTGATCCGTCACCTGCAGACTCCTGTCGCTCCTCGTCCTGCTGTTGCAGACGCTCACGAGCGAGTTCGAGACGTAGTCTGAGCTCACCTGAGTCGGGGAGCAGAACCGTGGCCGCTTCCGCCCGCTCTACAGCGCGCTCTACGGCATTACTCGGAGCGCGGTGGAAGACGAGTCGCTCAACCTCTTCGACACGGTGCGTTGCCTCGACATCGCTGTCGACATACGAGCGGACTCGTTCAGTCAACTCCTTCACCGGATACAGGATGTCGCCGGGCACAGCATCCTCTGCTGCGAGAGCCATCCCTGCGGGCGCCACAATGAAGATGGCTGCAACCGCTGCAGCAATGCGACGACGTAGGCCGAACCCTGCAGGGACAGAAGCGGGTGGGGCCGTCCGGATCGCCGCGCTTACTGCTGCAACGTGTCGTTCCTTGGTCTCGGAATCGACCTGCATGCGGTAGGCCGACGACAGGCGGTCCATGGGATCACGTGTATCCATCATCCACCATCCCCGGTCGTCCCGTCGAGGAGTGCTCGAAGACGTTGCTCGGCACGGCGACCGGATGCATAGACGGCGACCCTGTTCCCCCCGACCACCTCTGCGATCTCGTTGCCATCCATACCGACAACATGCTTCAGGACGAGAATCGTGCGCTGATGCGGAGTCAGTTGAACCATCGCCGCGGAGAGGTCAGGGTCGACGTCGAAACCCGGGGGGAGGTCCGGTTCGACGCCGACCTCTGGAACCTCTGCAGACAGCTGTTCTGGACGACGCGACCTGCGCCGCAGTTCGTCAAGACACGTGAATCGGACGCTCCGAAAGAGCCACGCCCGCAGCGAGCGGCCGTCGCCCTTGATCGTCGGAGCGGACTGAACGAGTTCGAGGAACGCTTGCTGCACCGCGTCCTCGGCGAACCGGGCATCGTGAACCATCCCGTTGGCGAATGACGCCAGGGGATCGGAGGTGTACCGGTACGCCGTGGCGAATGCGGTCTCACTCCTGGTTCGTATGCCGTTCATGATTTCATCCAGTTCCGGGTATTCGCTCACGTGCCTCGGTTTCGCCTCGCTAGATGAACATGGCCCCGAACCTGATCATGTTCTGCAACATGAGGTTCAGGATGAGACGGTACTGGCCCTCGACTTCTGCGTTCTCGGCACCGAGCATCGCTAGGAGCTGGTTCATGACGCGTTCGCGAGTCTGCTCTCGTTCCATGAGCGCTTCTTCGCCCTGGCAGTCATCGGCCTGACACTCTTTGAGCTGTGCCTCGGTCTGTGTTCTGGTCTGGGTCTTGGCTTGATCGCCAGCAGGGCAGTCATCGCCAGCCGGGCACTCGCCGACCTGTTCCTTTTCCTGGGTCTGGGTCTGGGTCTGGGTCTGGGTCTGGGTCTGGGCCTGGGCCTGGGCCTGGGTCTGGGTCTGGGTCATCTCGCTGGTCTGACACTCATCAGTCTGGCACTCGCCGACCCGCGTCTGAACCTGAGCAGCTGTCTGCGTCATAGCTGGTTCACCGGCTTGCTCACCGTCACCGGCGCCTGGGCCCGGTCCGGCGATCGCCGCCGTCACTGTGAACAACGAGAACACCAGGGCCAGGGCCGTGAGCAACGTCATCCGTTTCATATGGATCTCCCTTCGTGTGAGTTTCCAGTGGTAGAGACGCCAGCCGTCCGGCGGATTCGACGGGCTCGTCTGGAATCCTCGCTGTGGCGTTCGAGACCGCTGGATTTGGGGGTTGTCAGGGCGAGCACTGTTGACTACTCTGAGTGGTCAGAGCGTCTCGAAGGAGTTGCCGATGAAGCGACTGATCCTGCTCGTTGCCCTGGTGATGGCGATGGCCGTGCTTGCTCCGGCCGCGTTGGCCGATGACGAAGCGTCCGAACCTGACGACTCCGAGATAGTGGAGGAGAAGGACCCCT
>JAOZMA010000219.1 GCA_029934555.1 Acidimicrobiia bacterium
ACACCGGAGACCCCCGATGCCCCGGAAACCCCCGGGGACTCTGGGGACGCTGACGCATCTGCAGACACGGATGGCGACAGCCCGTCCGCCGACGGTGATGACGACAACGATGTGGGCGATGACGCCGAGACATCTACCGACGAAGAAGACGCCGGGGAGTAGGAACTCCCGGCCTCAGTCGGTCAGCACGATCACGGCCATGAGCCCAAGAGGGCCGTCGACAACTCCGATGCCAACGACTGAGAATTCATCCCCGGTGATCACCGCTTCGGCGAGGCCGTCGGGTGTTGGGGCCAGCAGCACGAGCTCGTCGGAGACCGTTGCCGTCGTGCCGACATCGGAGAGTCGTTCGGCGATCGGCGACTCGGCAGTGAACGAACCCGACCGGTAGACATCGAAGGCACGGGTCACAGCCACCAGGCTCATCGTCTCGGACCATGTAAGAGGCTCGAGGCCATCCTCGGCCCGATCTCGATCGATCTTCTCGTGCAGCGCGAGCGCCTCGCCGGTCGACACTTGAAGGCCACTTCCGGAATCCATGCCCGGCAGCGTCACATCGGTGAATCTCGGGTCGATCGACCAGTCGTCTACGGCGCCGCGGATCCAGATGATCGATTGCAGAGCCCGGTCTCCAGAGATAACGCCCACGGCTTGTTGAGCGACGCCTTCGGGCTCCACAACGAACGCTACGACGGTAGAGCGCTCCACTTCGTCGGCTACGACGGTCGGTGTGGGGGCAGCCGAAAGCAGCGTTGCAGCGATGACGATAAGCACCGCAGCGTACGCGACACCGAGGGCCGCTCCACCGATTCGATTCAGCGTGGTGAGACCCGGTAGGTGCTTGAGCGATCGACTGATGACGGACCCGAGGACGGCGGCTCCGACGCCGATGAGGACGAAGAGAACCGCGCCACCGATCACGCGCGCTGGCTCTGGTGCGAGGTTGGTGAGATCGGAGAGCACACGTCCCGCCGTCGGAGCGAGACGGAAGGCGAGGACTGCGCCAAGCACGAGTGTTCCGACGTCGATGGCCTCTCGAACCAGGCCCCGCATCCACCCACGGACGACCAACAGCACCACCAGAGCGAGGACGGCAAGATCGATCATGACCGGGCGATCAACCGGAGTCGCTCAAGCATGCGCTACGAGTCATCTGGTGCGCCATCCGTATCCGCGGTTGGCACCGGGACGGCTTCTATCTCGCGAGTCCAGAATTTCCGCTGTGGCGGCTCGATGAACATCGACTCGGCTGCGTCGCTCGGTGTTTGTTCGAGGATCCTCGTTCGCCACCAGTAGCCGGAGACGATCTTGAGAGCCGCTGTCAGAGGAACGGCGATCACGATCCCCCAGAATCCGGCGATTGCCCCGGCCAAGACGAGCACCAGGAGCGTCACTGCCGGATGGAGCCGTACGGTGGCACGCAGGACGCTCGGGCTCACGAAGTTGTTGTCGATCTGCTGGACGACAACTGCCACGACGACCGCCCACACCGCCGTCGAGACGTCAGTGGTTGTCAGAGCGATGGCGACGCCAAGGATTCCTCCAACCCACGGACCGAGGAACGGGACGATGTTGAGAACGCCGCCGACCATCCCTATCAGCATCCAGAACGGCAGGTCGATAAGCCAGTAGCCGAAGCTGAGCATCACTCCCACGATGATCGCCACGACGAGCTGCCCCCGGAGGAATCCGCCCACTGCGCTGTTGAGGCGGCGCCCGACGTAGGCCGTCTCGGCCCGGTTGCGCTCCGGAACCATGTCGAGCAGTCGCTGCTGCACGTTCGGAAGGTCGATGAGGACGTAGAACGCCACCACGGGACCGAGGATGAATATCAGGATGAACTCGAAGATCCCGGTCGTCAGCGTTCCAAGACGATCGAACACGAGCGAGAGGATCGTGTCCTGGTTCGCCGGATCGTTGAGATACTCGAGAACCTGGTCATATGACCAAAGAGACGGATCGAGGCCAAACCGATCACCAAACGAGACCACCTGTTCGATGAGTTGGTCGTAGATCAGCGGGAACTCTGTCCCGAATCCGCGGGCCTGATCGACGATGCTGGGGACCACGATGAGACCGATCACCACAAGGGCAGCGAGAAGCCCGAGGAACGCGATCGCCGCACCGATCAGCCGATGCACCCCGCGCTGCTGGAGAGCCGTGACGAACGGGTTCAACACGATCACGACGATCAGCGCGAGGAAGAGCGGAGCGAAGATGACCCGCCCTTCGATGAGGACGTACGCTCCGAGCAAGATCAGGATCAGAGCCCCGATCGTCGCCCACGAATAGACGCCGATTCGACGAGCTAACTCGTTGAAATCCTTGCGAATTCTGGAGGACTCTGCCCCGTCGCTCATGGTGTGGTCCCGGTACGTCGAGCGATCTGCTCGAGTCGTTCGCTGCGCATGTGCTGCAATCGCCGCACGGTCAGAGGAGCATACGAGAGTGCCTCGGCGTCATCGATGAGGCGCCGAACCGCTTTGTAATAGCGGGTCGCACTCATACCGAGGTACTCGCGAATGTCCCGATCCTTTGGTCCAGGGAACAGCCACCACGAGCCCTCAAAGTCAAGGACCTCCCGGTCCCGCTCTGACACCATGAACGAAGCGTATGCAGAGGGTGTGACAGATCCGTGGATTTCGAGGTCTCGACGGCAGATTTCTCAGCGATACCGCCCCGGATTCCGGCTGAGCGGGGGTCCGGTCGCTACCCGACGTCGGTGCAGCGGTCGATCTGCTCGTGGATATGCTCCATGAGATCGGCCTCTACGGCACGAAGAGCGCGTGCACTGGCAAGGTCGCCGGCGACGTGGCCCTTGGCGTCGTTCCGTCCGACCTTCGCCCGGCCTTCGCCCTTGAACGATCCAGACGGGCAGTCCATCAAGGCAACCGCAACGGCCGTCTTGTCACCGACGTCAACATGCAGGTTCACAAC
This sequence comes from Acidimicrobiia bacterium, assembly GCA_029934555.1. Classification (GTDB taxonomy): domain Bacteria; phylum Actinomycetota; class Acidimicrobiia; order Spongiisociales; family UBA5794; genus JAHEEL01. The sequence goes on from JAOZMA010000219.1 coordinate 2,938, forward strand.
GTAGTCCACTGATCCTCCTCGGGTGATCGGTCTAGTTTGAATGGTCGACCGAATTGACGTGCAGCGATAGGGCCCATGGTCGGTAGATGTTGCCAAATGCTTCAATCACGCCCATGCTTCGTGGATTCACCCCCGTTGCCGCTCTCGTAGCGGTCCTTTTCGTCTCCGGCTGCTCCGAACCGCAGTCTTCGGTCGAGTACGACGAATCGACGACCGTCCTAGCCATCGGGGATTCGATCATGGTGGCGGCATCCGGGAATCTCACCGATCTCGTCGACGGCATCGTGATCGATGCCGAGGTAGGGAGACCGTTCGGCGACGGGATCGCAGCCCTCGAGCGTCAACTCTCCCAGGGTGCCCCTCCTGACATCCTGGTCGTTGCTCTCGGCACGAACGCGGGAACAAGCACCGGCCAGGTTGACGAGTTGATGGAGCTCACCCACGGGATCGATGAGGTCATCTTCGTGAACGTACGGGTGCCGAGAGACTGGGAGTCCACGACCAATAGCGTTCTCGCCGATGCTGCCGGTCGCTACGACAACGTCCGGATCGTTGATTGGTACGGTGCGAGCAACAACTCTGATCACCTGTTCCGATCAGACGGCTACCACCCCAACGCGACCGGTTCAGAGCTCTGGACGAACCTGATCGTGATCGAAATCAAGCGGTGATCTCCCAGTACGGAGTACGGGCTACGGATCTGGAGCCGGGTATCGGATTCGAACCGATGACCTTCTCTTTGCAAGACCGTTGCTGCGATTCAGCCTTGTATGGCTTTCCGGCCAGAACGCCTTTCACACCAAGGGTTCTGACCTTGTAGCGTCTCCTACCGATTCGCCCTGTTTCTCATCGTCTCGCGGACCAAATGCGGACCGGCCAGCCACCGCATGACGCCCGCTACGTGACCTAACGGAGAACTGTCGTAGTGGAACCCGATTCCGCCACACCCACAACCCCACCGCCCGCATTCGGCAAACGTCGACGCTTGGCCATGGATGGATGAGCGGTTGGTGTCGCGAAGTGTCGGGTTGCTGGGCGTTTGATGTCGTGAGACGTCGGTTGGGAGCTGAGGGGCGTGAGCCATCCTCTGAACCAGTCGAACGCGTCGGACTCCCCCAGGCGTCGACCGGCGATCCGACACGCGTTGAGAGCAAACCGAGGGGCCTTCTGGGCGCTGACGCGGCAAGTTGACTCCCGTGTGTCAGCCGAACACACCCAGCCGAATATGCGCTCCGTATATTTGTTGTGCACAATGTTTGGTTATGGGCGGGACTCGACCGGGCGGCATGGGTGAGCGAGGGACCAGGAGACCGTAGACATCTCGGCCCCAACCTAGCGACAGTGACCAGGT
>JAOZMA010000220.1 GCA_029934555.1 Acidimicrobiia bacterium
CTTCGCCCTCCTCCCGATCGCCTTGTTCCTCCTGCCCGCGGGAGTGTTCTGGGTCGATCGTTCGATCGCGGAGGGAGAGGTGCCACGCAACGTTTCGATCGCAGGAATCGACGTCAGTGGTCTCAGCTACGACGACGCGATTCTGACCATCCAGGCCTATGAGCAGCAGCTCCAGACCACGCCTGCGGTGTTCACGGTCAACGATCACCAGTTCCAGCTCGATCCCTCCTCCGTCTCGGTCGAGGCCGACGAGGTAGCCGCCGTCGACGAGGCCATCGCACAACGCACCGAGGGCGGCTCGATCAGCCGATTCTGGTCGTGGCTTGGCGGGTTCTCGGAGCCCGTCGACGTGCACCTCCCCATCACGATGGATCGCGAGGCGATCGACGACCAGCTCAGTATCTGGCAGGACGTCGCCATCCCGAACCGTGCCTATGAAGGATCCGTGGCCGTCGTCGATATGGAGGTCGTCGTCGAGTATCCCCAGAGCGGCGAACAACTCGACATTCCATCCTCGACGGAGATCGTCGTCGAGACGCTCTCGATACTCCCCGGCCGGGAGGCTCGTCTTCCTGTTGCCGAGCACAAGCCTCAAGTAACCAACTCGGACGTTGACACCGCCGCCGTTCAAGTACGTCGGATCATCAACTCGGATGTGATCCTCACCAACGCCGACATCGACTATGCGCAGACGTTCACGTCAGAAGAGATCTCACGAGCCGTCTACACCGAGATCAGCACGAATCCGGTAGAGGTCACGATTCTGCTCGATCAGGCCGTGGTGAGCGATCTTCTCGAACCCCATCAGAGCGAATTCGAACTGCCACCCGTGAGCGCCAAGTTCAAGGCGAAGATCTCGAACGGTGAGGTGTATTACATCCCGGGCCGCTACGGGACCAAAGAGAACACGCCTGCGGTAACCGAGGAGTTATTGAAAGCCGCCGAGGGATCGAAAGCCGGTCCGTTCCCCGTCTCCCAAGGGGACGAACCGCGCCTCACCAACGAGGAGGCAGACGCCTACGGGCCGATGGGCCTCGTCTCGAAATTCACGACCAACACGCCGGGGAAGAACCGGGTCCACAACATCCATCTCATGGCCGACACGGTCGACGAGTACGTGGTGTTCCCTGGTCAGACCTTCTCCATCAACGAGGTCGTCGGTCCAAGAACCGTCGAGAAGGGCTACCTCGAAGACTGCGCGATCATCAACGGTGCGGTCTCCTGCGAAGGCCACCCCGCCAACATCGGCGGGGGCGTCTCCCAGTTCTCCACAACGCTCTACAACGCGGTGTTCTACGGCTGCTACGAAGACGTCGAGCACAAACCACACTCCCTCTACTTCTCGAAGTACCCGGAAGTGATCGAAGCAACGATGGGGTTCCCCAGCCCGGATGTGAAGTTCAGGAACAACAGCGAAGCTCCGGTCATCATCAGAACCGCGTATACGAGCTCCACGATCACCGTCCTCTTCTACGGCAACAACGGCGGGAAGACGTGCACCGCCGATTGGGGTGAACGCACGCATCCGGAGGAGTACGAGACCGTCTACGTTTCGGCCGCGAGCGAGGAGTTGGAACTCGCCCCCGGACAGGAGAAACAGGTACGGAGCGGCATCAACGGCTTCACACAGACCGTCACCAGGATGATCAAGTATCCAGATGGCACGAAGGAAGCTGAGCGGACCTGGACCTGGCGCTACGCCACCCAGGACAAGCAGATTGCCGTGCACGCATGCATGGTCACCGGAGAACCCGTGAACTGCCCTGTGAAGCTCCCGTCGGTCGTCGGGATGGAATACGTCGCTGCCCAGAACCAACTCAGTTCGGGCGGCTACGGCTCCAACACTGAGTGGGTAACGACCGATAGCGAGTCGAAGCACGGCATCGTCCTGTCGATGAGCCCGGGGGCAGGCACCTACCTGAGTCCGGGATCAACGGTCACGATCAAGGTCGGTGTCTACGAGGCTCCGCCCGAAACGACGACGACAACCACGACGACCACGGAGCCTCCGCCCGATAGTGGCGGAGACGGCTAGTCAGTCCATCTGCGCTGGAAGTAGCCGGTATTCGGTAGTCGGTAGTCGGTATTCGGTATTCGGTATTCGGTAGATCAGCAGATAGCGTTTGCAAGCCGGATTCTCTTTCTTCCCCCCCAGCGGAACAAAGGCGACACGCCTCAGACATCCACCTGCCTGTGTGTCTTCTGAGTACGGACTACGGACTACGGACTACGGACTACTGAGTACGGCGGCGCCGACCTAGCTGTAGAACCGGAACAGGTCGTTGATCGTCGTTGCGACGGTGGTTTCGGAGGCCTCATCCCACCCTCGACGGCGGGTGACCTGGACGGCATTCGCAGCGACGTACACCCGGTTGATCGCAGGATCGGCCTCGAAGACCCTGGCGGCCAGGATCGCGACGAAGTCGTCGGAGTTCGGGTCGATCGGAGCTTCATCGAACGAGTAGGTGCCCATGCTCCCCAGATTACGATCGACGGTGAAGATCGTGACGTCACCAACCGTTACCCGATCAAGCTCTTCAATCGGCTGCCCCATCGTTCCCTCCTGGCGTCATTGCAGCGAAGTGTAGGAGTCCCACGACCCGTGACCAGGCACCCCTGTGGTGGGGACTGGCGACTGGGGACTGGCGACTGTCAGTGTTTCGGCGTCCCACCCGTCGCACTCCCCACCCTGTGCACCTTCATCAGGTTCGTCGAGGCCTGGAGATTCGGGGGAATCCCCGCGACCATCACGGTCGTGTCGCCGGTGACCGCGATCCCGTGTTCCAGCAAATACTCCTCTGCGAAGGTGAGCATCTCGTCGGTTGAACGGTGGATCGGGGTGCGGAGCGGTGTGATGCAGCCGAAGAGCGCCATCAGCCGATACGTCGCGTCATGGGGCGTGAAGGCGTACACGTCGGCGCGTGGCCGATGTTTCGAGAGAAGCCTCGCCGTCGTCCCTGACTCGGTGAAGGCGACGATGGTCCCGACCCTGAGTCGGTTCGCCGTCTCCACGGCGGCCTGCGCCACCGCCGATGCGTACGGAGATCGATCGAGGAGCATCGCCGAGTGCGGCGTCGTAACGAACTCTGGACTCTGTTCGGCCTCCCGGCTGATCACGTCCATCATCCGGACAGCATCGATCGGATGGGCGCCGATCGCCGTCTCTGCAGAGAGCATCACCGCATCGGTGCCGTCGAGTACGGATCTGTACACATCCGTCACCTCAGCCCTCGTCGGACGGGGATTCGTGATCATGGATTCGAGCATCTCGGTGGCGGTGATCGTGATCTTCCCCGCACGATTCGTCTGCTGGAGTATCTCGTGCTGAGCGCGTGGCACGCTCTCGAGATTCAACTCAACACCGAGATCCCCTCGAGCCACCATCGCTCCGTCCGCCTCGGTGAGGATGTCGTCGAGGTTGCGATACCCGACGGTCGACTCGATCTTGGCGATGATCGGCAGGTACCCGACGTGTTCGCGGATCTCGCGGATGTCTGCTCCCGACGAGATGAACGACGCCGCGATGAGATCGAATCCGATCTCTCGACCGATCGCCAGATCAACCGTATCCTTGTCGGTGATGACCGGCACACCGGTGTCACTTCCGGGGAATGCCGCTCCCTTGTGATCGAAGAGCTCTCCTCCACCGACGACCCGAACGCGAGCCACGCCCCCCACAATTGAGACCACTTCAAGGCGGATCATTCCGTCGGCGAGAAGCACCGCAGACCCGGGTTCTAGGTCGACGTATTCGAGATATGCGATGCATATCGTCGAGTCCCCGCCCTCTCCTTCGCCGGGCTCGAGCGTGGCCTCTGCACCCTGCTCGAGCATCACAGAGCCGCCCGGGAACGTCCCGACCCGGATCTTGGGACCCTGGATGTCCTGCATCGTCGCGACCGCAACACCCGCTTCGGATGAGGCGGTCCTCACCCACTCGTGCCGACGGGCGTGATCCTCCGGCGTACCGTGCGAGAAATTGAAGCGTGCCACGTTCATCCCGGCCCCGACCATCTGCCGCACACTGTCAAGCGAGTCGATCGCAGGCCCCAACGTCGCAACGATCTTGGTCTTTCTCTTCATGCGCTCAGGTTAACGGCAACCCTCAAGCGGAAGGTGACAGACCCGGCGGAATGGGAGTAGCCTGTCCTGATCGTCCCGAATCCGGGACGGCTAGGAGGAATGATGCGAAAGTTCACGAAAGTAGTTGTGTTGGCGCTCGCGGTGATGCTTGTCGCCGCCGCGTGCTCATCGAGTGATTCGGG
>JAOZMA010000221.1 GCA_029934555.1 Acidimicrobiia bacterium
ACTCCCGACGAACGATCAGACGAGACGCCCGGACGCTCGCACCGTACCCGGTACGCCTACCTGCGGCGCGACGGAACGCTCGACATCGTCCTGGGCAGCCTCGTCGCCGGCGTGGGCGCCTACATCTACCAGTTCTTGGGTGGCCGCAGTTTGGGGGAGGAAGCTTTCGCTCCCATCGCGGCCCTCCTGACCGCACACTTCCTCGCTTTCGTGATCATCCTGCTCCCGATCGAACAGTTCGTGATCCGCCGGATCACACTCGGATACACCGGGTGGGTCGTGCCGATCCGAGCCGTGGCTCTGACGATCTCCACTGCAGCGGTGGCAGCACTCGTGGTGTGGTCGTCGGTCGATACCTACTTCGACAGCGACGCGTCGTTCGTCTGGTTCGTCGTTGCCACTGTTGCATTCCACTTCTTCTTCGTCGTCGGACGCGGATATCTGGCCGGGTACCGAAGATTCCGGTCCTACGGGTACGTCAGTGGTGCGGCGTCCATGTTGCGTCTGTTCATCGCGGTGATCGTCGTCATCATCGGACCGACGGTTGCCGGGTTCGCGTGGGCGCAGGTGCTTGGACCGCTCGTGATCTTCCTCTGGCGTCCGTGGAGAACTCCGAAACAGCGCAGTACCGGATCTCATGGTGAACTCGATGCGGAGCATGTCGAAAGGGTCAGTGAGAAAGGATTGCTGTCGGGCCTCGTCCTCTCGTCCGCGGCGTCGCAGGCCCTTCTTCTTGCCGGACCGTTCGCCGCGGGTGCCCTCGGCGCCACCGCCACGCAGTTCTCGGTCACATACGCCACGCTCGTCCTTGCCCGGGCTCCACTGACCCTCGGATACAACCTGATCGCCAGAGTGCTGCCCCCGTTTACCCAGATGGCCGCACGGGGTGAGCGTCGGGAGCTGCGATCGTGGGCGCGCGGCATGGGCATCGCTGGAGCCGCCCTCGCGTTCGTCGGTGCAGGCCTTGGAGCGCTTCTGGGGCCCCCGATGGTCGCGATCGCCTTCGGTGATGGATTCCGGCCGACGGCGACCGTCGCGGCACTGGCCGCTGCTGGAGTCGTTCTTGCGTCGGCGGGGTTGTTCATCGGTCAGATCCTGGTCGCCCGCGGTCGAGCCGTGCGCCTCGCCGTGGCATGGTTCATCGCGGTGGTCGGTGCCATCATCGCCTTGATCGTTCCCATCGAGGACCCCGTGCTTCACGTCATGGTCGCTTTCCTCGCAGGTGAGGCCGTCGCTCTCATTGCACTCGTCGCAGGAGCTCTCATGCGCGATCCGGAGGAGGGCGAGATCTCCCACGGCTACTCGGTTGCGAAGCGCTCTCTCGACATCGCTGTGGCTCTCATCGCGATGCTCCTGCTTGCACCGGTGTTCCTCGTCGCAGCGATAGCGGTGAAGATCGATTCGAAGGGACCTGCGTTCTTCCGACAACTCCGAACGGGTCGCAACGGCCGTGACTTCTGGATGGTCAAGATGAGGACGATGGTGATCGACCACGACGACGTGGTCTTCAACGATCACCTCGATCGTCTCCGCTACACCGACGACGACGAGTACACGATCAAGATCGACGACGATCCCCGCATCACGCGGGTCGGCGGATTCCTGCGGCGCTGGTCGCTTGACGAGCTGCCGAACTTCTGGAACGTCCTCAAGGGATCGATGTCGCTGGTGGGTCCCAGGCCACTGGTGCCGGAGGAGGCCGATATGGTCGGTCTCGACAATCCCCGGTTCGAGGTGAAGCCGGGAATTACCGGGTACGCCCAGGTCCATGGTCGTGATTCGATCTCGGTAGCGGAACGAACCGCTCTCGACGATGAGTACGTGGAGATCGCTTCGATGAAGGTGGACGTCAAGATCCTGTTCGAGACGTTCGGTGCGGTGCTGCACACGAAGGGCGAGGACACGAAGGTCTGATCGGGAATGCGGTGGTGGACGTGTAGCGTTCCAATCTCCATGGACCCCATCATCACGCTGCTCAATGAAGGCGATCCGGTCGTGGCCGTCGTCGGTGCGACCGACAATCCACTGAAGTACGGCAATCGCATCTATCTCGATCTGAAGAGGAAGGGGTTCCGGGTGTACCCGGTGAACCCATCCAGGGACTCGGTCGACGACGACCAGGCCTATGCGAGCCTCGCAGATCTACCCGAGTCGCCGGACATCATCGACTTCGTGGTGCCGCCGACGAGGACCCTGCGAGTTCTCGAACAGGCGAACGAACTGGGGTTCACGACCGTGTGGATCCAGCCCGGTGCTGGGAGCGACGACGTGGTCACCTATCTCGATGACCACGGATTCAACTATGTGACGGACGCCTGCATCATGGTCGACTCGATGGTCAGATCGACGACCTGACACTTCCCCCGCGACCCGTTCTTGGGGTACAATCCGGTAGGGGTTCGATCAGGGGGATCGACATGACCGCTGAAGACATACGCCGCGAGGTGTGTTCGCTGCCAGGGGTAGCTTCCGCAGAGGTGACTTCGCGAGAAGGGGCACCTCCGTTTATTCGCGTCTGGACCGATGGAACCCGCCCGGATGTCGAGATCCAGAAGGCGGTCGAACGGATCGCCCTGAGCGATGATCCACGCAGCGAAGACACAACCCGACGGCGGACTGGTCTCGGACGAACCCTTGAGGACACGATGCCGGCAGCGCTGGCCGAGCCGTCCCCGTCCCACCTTGTCGTAGACATCGACGTGGGCAGACCTTCCGGCTACTTCACGAAGCTGGTGATTGAGGAGACTGCCGACGGCGTTGAGGTTCGAGCTCTCGACGATGCCGGTCGTGAGGCGGGTGCCGCTGTTGGGCAGGGGGCAGACGGACTCGTGAGAGCGGTGGCGACCGCCGTTGCCCTGCTCCGCGGATTCCCGCCACCGCACGCCGTCACCGCCAACACGCGCGATGTTGACGGCACCACCGTTGTGACGGTTCTCATCGAGATGTCTTCCGGCACGACCATTGCAGGTGCGGCCATCGTCGACGGCGGCCTTCCGTTCACCGTCGGTCGAGCCGTCGACAATGCGCTCAACAGCCTGCCATGAACCTGACGTGCCCCGAATGTGGCGAAGCTGACGATCTGGCGGGGGTTCGGGATGAGGATCGGATCACGGTCACCTGCGGCGCCTGTGGCGTTTCTTGGGACAGAGACCCTTCACCACGATGCCCGACGTGTGGCGGCGATGACCTTCAGAGCGTGCCGCTGGCGATCGTCGAGAAGGCGAGAGGCACGCAGCTGTCGGTCGTCGGCACGCGAACCGTTCATCTCTGTTCGGCGTGCGACGCCGATGCTCTTGATCGATATCACCGGAATCGACCGAACCCGTTGATGCCGGATGAACTCCCGACTATCGGTCCGGCCACCTGATCGGAAGACGGCGTAGTGTGGCAACGAACGGGGCATGCAGCGAGAAGGGGAGACCGATGAACGGACGCGATCTCACGGTCGACGGGGTTGCGATCTACGAATCGCTTCCTTCGGCCCTTCCGGCCCCAGGCATCCTGGTCCTCCATGAACTGTTCGGTCTCAACGACGACATCCGTCGTATCACCGACCGGTTCGCTGACCTCGGCTATGTCGCCGTCGCCCCCGACCTGCTCGACGGAGGTCGGATCTCCTGTGTCGCACGCGCCATGGCGCAGATCCAGAGAGGGGAGGGGAGCATCCTGGACACGGCAGAGGACCATCTCCGCTCCCTCGCCGATCGTGAAGATGTGGATGATCGGCGGGTGGCCGTCGTCGGGTTCTGCATGGGTGGCAGCTTCGCTCTTCTGCTCGGTGCGAGAGGAACCGCACAGGCCATCTCGGCGAACTACGGAATCTTCCCGGGAGATGACGTGGCCGAGCGGCTCTGTCCGGTGATCGCGTCATATGGAGGGAAAGATCATTTGATGGGCCGAGACGGAATCAAACTCTCCCGCGCCCTCGAAGGAACCGATGTTCCACGTGACATCGTGACCTACCCGAACGCCGGGCACTCGTTCATGAACCAGGCCGAAGGCCACCGAATCTCCAAAGCGCTCATCGGGCGTCCCCTCATGGCGGTCGCATTCGATGAGGACGCAGCCGAGGATTCGTGGGAGAGGATCGACGCGTTCTTCGCGGAACACGTCTAGCGCGAATACGAGTCGATTGAAGCACGCGCTCTCCTGGCATCTTGTGCATGTCGCCGGAGGACTCCCGATTGTCGCTGCACTCGAATTGCCGGAGTCGCCGGGGCGCAAGTTCGGGTGGGCGATCGTGTCGGCCGCGGGGATCC
>JAOZMA010000222.1 GCA_029934555.1 Acidimicrobiia bacterium
TCGTCTGAGCCGCCGACCAGTGCTCACCGATCGTGCGGTGCATGAACCCGACGAGATCTCCATGGAGGATCCACCGGTACTTCTTTCGACGTTGCACCGGCGGCCGTGATCCGAAGGCCATGAGTCTCACTCTCGCCCCATCGGGATGCTCTGCTTCCCCGTCTTCGAGGAGTTGGTCGATGACGGCCCCGATCCGGTCCTCAGGAATGGCCCCGAAGCGGTTCAGCGCGGCTCGCAAGACCTTTGGATCGCGTGCAGAGGCATTGAGTTCGGCCTTCCCTTCCTTCACTTCCGCGATGATCAGATCGACCCGATCCGGGTCGAGGTCAAGCGCCGGGTCGACGGCCAGTACGGCGCCGTCCGGGGATTCGATCGTGCGTCCGGCGCCTGGAATTCTAAGGGCGAGAATGTCGACGTCGGTCACGGTCCGGTACTCGCCATCCGCTATCAGCTCGAGAATCGGGTACTCCGTCACGGTGAAGTAACCGTTCATGTAGAGATACGACTGAACGAGGCCAACGGCGGTGTCCATAGAGCGCCAGCATATCGAGCCACGGCCATCGGCCTCAATCCACGGTATGTGAGGCGACAGAGGACCGTTCTCCTGTCCCCCCGACGCATCGGCGGGGGGACGCGAGGAGCTTGCGACGAGCAGGGGGGCACCGGCAGGTTCGCAGGGGCATCTACATCCGAGAGACCGATGGTGCCAAGGAACCCCCTCTGGCCCTTCGGGCCATCTCCCCCACTGCGTGGTGGAGAATGTCAGAGAGCTTCCGCCCGCGTCTTCGCCCAGATCGTGAACACAGGCGACACCTCGAATCCCGGCCCCACCATGAGAACCGCCCATGGAGCCGACCACAAACTGTGGATTCAGGCATCTGCCGGGCGATGCTGTGCCCGAAGAGATGAGTCCTGGTCGGTCCTGTCCCGGACCGGATAGGCTGTACTCGGCCAAACGAGGAGCACACCGGGTGGAGTTCAAAGAAGAGCACATCGCATTCCGGATGGTCATGAGAGACTTCGCCGACGCGGAGATAGCCCCATTCGCCCGTGAATGGGACCGCACCAAGACCTTCCCCCTCGACGCGGTCACCAAGATGGCCGACCTCGGCCTCTTCGGTCTCCCCTTCGAGGAACGCTATGGGGGCTCCGGATCAGACTTCACGACCGTCTGCATCGCTATCGAGGAGCTCGCAAGGGTCGACCAGTCGATGGCCATCACGCTCGAGGCTGCGGTGGGGCTCGGCATCAATCCGATCGCCGAGTTCGGCACCGATGCACAGAAGGAGCAATGGCTCCCCGACCTCATCGCCGGTCGCTCTCTCGCCGGGTTCGGACTCACCGAGCCGGATGCCGGGTCGGATGCGGGCGCAACGCGGACGAGGGCCGAACTCGAGGGCGACGATTGGGTCATCAACGGGTACAAGTCGTTCATCACGAACTCCGGGACCGACATCACGTCCCTCGTCACGATCACGGCGAAGACCGGTCCCGATGAGATCTCCACCATCATCGTCCCTGCGGGTACGCCGGGCTTCGAGGTTGAACCGCCCTACGACAAGATGGGGTGGCGAGCCTCCGATACCCATCCGCTCCGCTTCGAGGACTGCCGCGTCCCCGAAGATCACCTCCTTGGAGAGAGGGGCCGCGGCTTCCGCCAGTTCCTCTCAACGCTCGACGATGGGAGGATCGCAATCGCAGCCATGGCGGCCGGAGTTGTTCGGGCATGCCTCGAAGAGTCGACGGCATATGCGAAGAATCGAACGTCGTTCGGCAAGCCGATCGGTTCGTATCAGGCGATCGCCTTCAAGATCGCCGACCTCGAAGTGATGGCCGAGGCCGCCCACCTGCTCACCTACAAGGCGGCATGGCTGAAGGACACGGGACAGCCATACCGGCAGGCCGCGGCGAGGGCCAAGCTCTACGCCACTGAAGCAGCCGTCACGGCAACCCGCGAGGCGACGCAGATCTTCGGCGGTGCCGGATTCCTCGATGACACGCTCGTCGCCCGTCACTATCGCGACGCAAAGGTCCTGGAGATCGGCGAAGGCACAAGCGAGATCCAAAGGATCGTGATCGCGCGAGGTCTCGGGTTGCCGGTGAGGTAGCTGCCAGACCCCAGACGCCAGACGCCAGACGCCAGACGCCAGACGCCAGACGCCGAAGTGTTCTCTCCCAGGGCAATTCAGAGACTCGGGACATGGAACGCGGGCTGGTGACTGGGGACTGGTGACCGGCGACTACCGTCCTTCCCCATGCCCAACGCACTCTTCACTCGAGACGGCAACACCTTCTATCCCACCGGGTTGACCCGGAGTTTCTGGTCTGATGAAGCCCAGCACGGCGGGCCACCCGTTGGCCTTCTGGGGCGTGCGATCGAGAACGTCCCGACGGTGATCCCGATGCAGGTCGTTCGCCTCACCGTCGATCTCTTCAGGGAAGTCCCCGTGAGCCTCCCGCTCACCGTCGAGACGGACGTCGTTCGAGACGGTCGACGCATCCAGGTCGTTGACGCCGTGATCACGGCGGCCGGCCGCAAGGTCGCCAGAGCATCGGGCTTGAAGATCCGCACGACCGACGTCGCCGTCCCGTCGGTGAACGCTCACTGGAATCAGCCTCCCGGTCCCGAAGAAGCGGAAGTGATCTCATGGGGTCGGTTCGGATTCGATCAGACCGGCCATGAGCGGTTCCACAGCCACTCGATCGAGATCCGTACGATCGGCGACTCGTTCCTCACACCGGGTGAAGGCCTGTCGTGGGTGAGGCTGACGGTGCCCGTCGTCGAAGGAGAAGAGACGACACCGTTCGTGCGCACGGCCACACTCTCTGATGTCGGCAACGGGAATTCGATGGCCCTCGACGGGCGGGAATGGCTCTACGTGAATCCGGACGTGAATCTCTCCCTGCACCGACTCCTCGAGGGTGAATGGCTTGGCATGCGGTCGCTCGCTCATCAGCATCCCGCCGGGATCGGCTGCGCCGACTCCCTCATCTTCGATGAGTCCGGGCCGATCGGCCGGGTCGGTCAGTCCCAGATCCTCGAACCGAGATCCGATTCCGCCACGACATAGCGAGCGAACGCTGTCGGGTCCGGGTCGAACCCGATTCCGGGTCTTCTGCTCGGAGTGATATCACCCGTCGGCAGATTCGACTCCGCTCCCAGGGTGCTGCCGTCCAGAAACCACGATGCCTCAGCGACGTCTGAGTAGACCGCGGCGGGAAGTGTGGCGACGGCCAACGTGAAAGCGCGGCCGATCTCGGTCTCGAGCAAGCCCGAGGCCTTGATACGAAGACCGGCTGTAAGCGCCAGGTCGTGGATCGCTCGCGCTGCGGTCATCCCCACTCTCGCCGGTTTGACGACAAGCAGGTCACAAGCCCCGGCTTCGATCGCCCGTATCGCCGAGACCTCCGAGTCGATGGGTTCGTCGAGTGCGACGGCGGCCACGATCTCATCCCGGAGCTGAGCGTGGGAAGTCAGGTCGTCGGCGGGGAACGGTTGTTCGATGTACGCCACGCCGAGTGCGTCCATCGCGAGCAGGCTGTTCCGATCCTCCCACCGGTAGGAACCGTTGGCATCGACGCCGACAGTCATGTCGGGGAACGCCGATCGAACACCGTCAACGCGAGCGACGTCGTCTCCTGGGCGGATCTTCAGCTTCACTGCCCCTGCCCCTGTTGTTGTGACTCGGTCGACAGGATCCTCGTCCAACCCAACTGCGATCGATGTCTGAATCGGTCGTGACACTCCCCCGACGGAGCTGTACAACGGCTCGCCGTTCCGACGAGCGATGAGATCAGCCGTCGCTTCGTCGAGAGCTGCTGCAGCCGTCGGGGAGAGGACACTCCCCCGCTCAAGGGTCCGCCAGGCATCATCGAGCGTGTCGGGGGTAACTCTCGGATACGGTGCGGCCTCACCCCAGCCCGTCTCGATCCCGTCGCTGACTGAGACCACCACGACACGGCGCTCTGCGATCCGCCCTGCGGCCGTGACGAACGGTGAGCGCAAAGGAATCGAGAGTTCCCACATCCGGCCTTTCATCCCGCCAGCGTAGGCGCACCATTATCGTGCGACCGACCACGTCGCTCTCGAGGTACACATGACCGTGTCGACAGGAACACCGCCGGCGGCTCCGAGCCTCGCCACGCTCGAAGAGATCGAGCGTCGTGTGCTCTGGTTGTCGATACGGATGATCGATCACGCCAACCGTCGCGGCGAGACCGAGATCAAGGTCGGTGGGCACCAGGCTTCCT
>JAOZMA010000014.1 GCA_029934555.1 Acidimicrobiia bacterium
GGACTACGGACTACGGACTACGGACTACGGACTACGGACTACGGACTACGGACTAGTCACCGACCAACCCTGGGGGCCTGGTTCCGACCGGTCGCCTGCCGTCAACCCTGTGGCGGAGCCGTCGATGACGATGGCCTCATCTTCCGGCCAGAGACCGGCCTGGATGGCTACGTTCGAGCGCGTGTGCCCGGTCGATCCCCATTCCACGTAGTCGACGATGGCGTCGGGATCTCCGAAACCGCCACTTGAGTAGAGGCCGATCTCACCGGATCCGCTCTTGAGCGTCGGTAGCAGGTCGGCAGCCGGGATCACGAGCTCAGGGTCGGCGTCTTCAGCGATGCTGATGATGATCGCCTTGCCGGGAGCGATGACGACGGATGGGATCTCCAGGTAGTACGGATGAATGGCGATCCAGAAGCCGGTGAGGTCGCCGGCATCGGGTCCGAGGTTCCCGACCTCGATCGTGCCCCCTTCACCGAAGACCACACTGCCGATCACGAACTTGGCGTTCCCTGTGATGATCGTCGTCGACGTTGTCTCGGGCACCGTCGACGCCGGGTCGTCGCTTCGTACGGTTGTGGTTGGTGAAGGTGTTGTCGGTTCGAGCGCGGTACCGCTGTCCCCGTCGGATGAGGTTCCTCCACCGGTGCAGGCAGAGAGAACGAGAATGAGAGCTATCGCTGCGCGTTTCACTCCGGGAAGCCTATCGCTCCTCTGGCAAATGAACCGCCCGCTGATCGGGCGTGAACAGCGTTCGACTGAGTCCGAGTGCCACGACGCTCGTTGAGACCGCAACCGAGCCGAGTACGAGGTACATCACGACGATCTGGACGAGTACGGCATCCATCGGCTCGACTCCGGCGAGGATGAGTCCGGTCATCGCTCCGGGAAGGAACACGATGCCAACCGCTTTCGTCGTCTCGATCTGGGGTACGAGGGCGGTCTTGAGCGCAGAGCGCAGATACGGCTGGAACGCATCCTTCGCACTGAAGCCCAACGCCAGCCGGACCTCGACGAGCGGACGTTTCTCCTTGAACTCCGCGATGATTCGTGTCGAAACGAGGACGGTTGCCGTCATCGAGTTCCCGATCATCATCCCGGCAAGGGGAACGAGTGTGCGGGGTTCGAGGGGGAACACGCCGAGACCGAACAGCAACCCCAGGATCACGAAAGACGTGATGCTGAACGCAGCGAGCGCAATCCAGCGAAGCCGGGGGACCTCCGGGGCTCGACGGGCGACCACGTTGGCTGCAAAGGGGAGCATCGCGACGACCCATGCGACCGACCACCACAGGGACTGTCCCGGTTGGAGGAGAATCGTCAGGAGGACGCCGACCGCGAGGAGTTGTACGAGGGCCCGGATCGAAGCCCATAGGATCTCGCGTCCCAGACCGAGGTGCTGCCACATCGAAAGGGCGATCGCCACGAGAACGAGTGACGAAGCCAGGACCAAGCCGATAAATGAGACGTCCGCGGTCATCAACCGGAGTATCGACGATATCGTGGGGCTTCGACAATCGATTCCAACAGAATGACAGAAGGGGATCAGTGTGACTGACCAGATCGAAGCGCCGTTGGTGGTCTCAGACCCGCCGGCCGGTTACCCGAGTGAATGGGTACAAGACGCGGTGATGAAGAGTGGTGAGACGATCCGCATCCGCCCGATCGCTCCGAGCGACCGCGACGTTCTCCAGGAGATGGTCAGAGGGCTCTCACGCCAGAGCACGTACTTCCGCTTCTTCCGGGTGAAAGAGGAGCTCGAGCCGGAGGAGCTCGACACGTTCACCCAGCTCGACTACCACAGGGACATGGCGTTCGTTGCGATCCGTGAGGGACGGCTCGTCGGTGTGGGTCGGTACAACACGACGCTGGACGATCCGACGATCGCGGAGGCTGCGTTCGCGGTCGCCGACGAGTATCAACAACAGGGCATCGGCACACTGCTGCTCTATCGGCTGACGGCGTACGCACGCACACAGGGGATCACAGGGTTCCGTGCCCATCTACTCGCCGACAATCACGTGATGATGCGCGTCTTCCGAGCCTCCGGTTACGGCGTGAGTCGACAACTAGAAGAGGGCGTCTACACGGTCGCTTTCCCGACGGAGGAATCCGACGAGAGCACGTTGGTTCGCGACGATCGAGAGCAGCGGGCGGCGGCACAGTCGATGATGCCGCTCATGGCGCCACAGTCGGTCGCGGTGATCGGTGCGAGTCGGAACGCGTCGTCGATCGGCGGGAGACTCTTCAACAACCTCATCAACGGCGATTTCAGCGGACCGGTCTATCCGGTCAATCCCACGTCGCCGGTCGTTCGATCGGTTGCCGCCTATCCAACGATCCTCGACATCCCCGGCAACGTCGACCTTGCGTTCATCGTTGTCTCATCGAAACATGTCATCGCGACCGTCAAGCAATGCATCGAGAAAGGCGTGCGCGCCCTCGTTGTGATCTCGGCTGGATTCTCAGAGGTCGGAGGTGCGGGAACCGAACTCGAGGCCGAGCTGCTCGATCTTGTCCGATCCGTTGGGATCCGAATGGTCGGCCCGAACTGCATGGGCCTGCTCAATACCGATCCGGCGATCAGCCTCGATGGACAGTTCGGACCGATTCGCCCGCCACGGGGCAACGTCGCACTCTCATCCCAGTCGGGCGCTCTCGGCCTGGCGATTCTGGACTATGCGGCTCGACACAACATCGGAATCTCGACGTTCGTGTCGGTCGGAAACCTCGCGGACGTCTCGGGTGACGACCTGCTGCTCTATTGGGAAGATGATCCGTCGACCGACGTCATCCTCTTGTACATGGAGTCGTTCGGAAATCCGCGGCGCTTTGCCCGGTTCGCCAGACGGATCGCGCGCAAGAAGCCGATCGTCGCCGTCAAGTCGGGCCGCACCGCATCCGGTGCTCGTGCTGCGAGCAGCCATACCGGCTCCCTGGCGAGCCTCGACGTCGCCGTCGACGCGCTCTTCCACCAGACCGGTGTGATCCGGGTCGATACGCTCGAAGAGCTGTTCGACGTAACGAGCCTGCTGTCGAACGAGCCCGTCCCCAAGGGGAGGCGCGTCGGAATCGTGACGAACGCCGGCGGACCGGCGATCCTCGCGGTCGACGGACTCGAGTCCAGGGGATTGGAAGTCCCTGTGATTTCGGAGGAGCTGCAGGAGAAGCTGCGGGGGTTCCTCTCCGCAGAGGCCGCCGTGAAGAACCCCGTCGACATGATCGCTGCGGCCGGTGCGGCCGAGTACCGGAACGTGCTTGAAGCGATGCTCGAGGCCGACGAGTTCGATGCGGTCATCGCCATCTACATTCCGGCATCGCCAGAAGGCGTCGCCGAGATCCAGAGCACGATCAGGGACGTGGGTGAGAAGCACGAGGAGGACAAGACGTTCCTGGCAGTGTTCATGCAGTCCGGCAAGGTCTCGGACGAGGCTCCCAGAGTTCGGTCTGGCGTGCCCGAGTTCGCGTTCCCCGAACGAGCGGCCCGAGCGCTCTACGACGCCGTTCGATACGGCGAATGGCTCGAGCAGCCGGAGGGTGAGATCCCGGAGTTCACTGATCTCGATCCCGACCGTGCCCGTGCGGCACTCGACGCCGCCCTTGCCACCATGGATGAAGAAGGAGATTGGCTCGATCCGGACACCGTCGACACGGTTCTCGAGTCATACGGGCTTCGGGTGCCGGCGTCCTCCGTCGTCGAGACCGAAGAAGAGGCGATCGCAAGTGCTGCCGCGATCGGCGGTCCGGTGGTGCTCAAGGTGATCTCACCTTCGGCGCTCCACAAGTCGGACGTCGGCGGGGTCGTGCTCGACGTTGAGGGCGACGATGCAGTGAGCGCTGCATATCAGCAGGTCACTGCGGCCGTGCCCGATCCAGAAGGTGTCCTTCTCCAGGAGTACGTCGCGGGTGGCCACGAGATCCTGATCGGAATGGTCGAGGATCCCAACTTCGGCCCCCTGGTGGTGTTCGGTCTTGGTGGAGTCTTCGTCGAGCTCATCGGAGACGTTGCGTTCCGCATCCATCCCCTCACCGACCTCGACGTCAATGAGATGATCTCGTCGGTCAAGTCAGCGCGTCTGCTCGAGGGATATCGCGGCGGCGAGCCCGGAGATATCGATGCCGTCAAGGAGGCTCTCCTCCGGGTCTCCGCCCTCATCGAGGACATCCCGGAGATGGTTGAGATGGACATGAACCCCGTCAAGGTGGGTACCCCAGGCGAGGGTGTCCGTGTCGTAGACGCACGTATCAAGGTGAAGCCGACCGACGGTGTCTTCTATCCGAGCCGGACCGATTTCCCGACAGCGTTGTAAGGAACGTGCCGGGCGATTCAGCGATGCGATTGCCCGGCAGACTCCTCGGCGAAGTGCAACAATGACGCCGAACGATGGAGAGAGGGACGCAGAGTGCAGGTCGTAGATCTCATGACGACGGACGTGATCACGGTTTCCAGTGAGACCGGGATCCGCGATGCCGCCCGCCTCATGTTCCGAAATCGCGTCAGCGGTCTCCCCGTCACGACCCCGGATGGAACGTTGGCCGGCATCATCACGGAGGCCGATTTCCTCCGACTTGAAGTTGAGCGACAGGAGGGATCGACGGAGCTGGGAGAGACGGTCGGCGACGTCATGTCATCCGGGGTGGTCACAACCGGTCCGGACACCGAGATCTACGACGCGGCGAAGATGATGACGTTCCAGGACATCAAGCGACTTCCGGTCGTCGATGACGACGCACGGCTGCTCGGGATCATCTCGCGTGCCGATATCGTCTCGGTCTTCACCAGGCCGGACGATGTGATCGAAGACGAGATACGAGAAGATCTCATCCGTCGAGTGCTGTTCATCGACCCGGATCAGTTGGACGTGGCCGTGGCCAATGGTGTGGTCACGTTCGTCGGTGAGGTTGGCACCAGGAACGAGGCTCGACTCCTCTCCGAGCTCGCTTCACGCCTCGATGGCGTACTTCAAGTTCAGAGCGAGCTTGCCTGGCGATACGACGACGGGGCCGAGTGATCGAACCGACGTCGCTATCCCGCCGATCGCATTCTCCATTGCCCGGTAGCATCACCTCCCGATGATTCCCGACCGACACCTCGATCTTGATACCGCGTTCACCACCGGCGTTGATGGCATCCGGTTCGCAGTGGTCTCCCTCGATATCGATCCGTTGTCGTTCGTTCGTGCCGCTTCCGACCACTTCGAAGGTGCCTTCTATTTCTCATCCCCTGAAGGGTCCGCGGTCGGGGGAGTGGGGATCGCGGCGAAGGCATCGGCATCCGGTCCGGAACGATTCAGTGGCCTCCGATCCGCCGTAGATGCCTGGTCGATCCCTGAGCCGTTTCGAGTCTTTTCAGGGTTCTCGTTCTCGGCAGCCGGACCCACCTCTGAATCGTGGTCGTCGTTCGGGTCGGCCGACGCTGTTCTTCCCATAGCGACGCTGCTGAGCGGGGGCGATGATCGGCGTCTCCTTCTGGCGATCCCCCCGGAGCTCGAAGCGGACTCGATCATCGAGAGACTCAGCTCCTTGGACACGCCACCAGATCCCGTGTATCCGAATCTGGGGGATCACACCCTGGAATCCTGTCCACCCGTATCGGAGTGGACGACGGCCGTCGCAGAGGCAGTCGCCGCGATCAGGGACGAGGCGATCCGGAAGGTCGTGCTGGCACGTTCGGTCATCGTCCGATCTGAGACCGCCCCGAACGGTTTCAATGTCGTCGGCCATCTCGAACGCTCGTATCGGCAGTGCTTCGGTTTCGGCTGGCGAGTCAACGGGGCAACGTTCGTGGGGGCCAGCCCGGAACTGCTCGTCCGATCCTCGGGGGGTCTCGTCACCTCGAACCCGCTCGCAGGCACGGCGCCTCGTGGTGAGGGAGAAGCGGAAGATCGCATGCTGGCCGACGCGCTCATGCGATCGGAGAAGGACCGAATCGAGCACCGCTATGTCGTCGACGACGTGGCCGCCCGGCTTGCGCCGCTCGCCGACGGTCTGGACGTGCCGGACAAGCCGTCGCTGAAGCGCATGGCCACCGTGCAACACCTGTCGACGCGGATCACCGGCGCCGCTCGACCCGGTGTCCACGTGCTCGACATCGTCGATGCGCTGCACCCGACGCCTGCCGTGGGTGGCACACCACGAGATCCGGCCCTTGCCTTCATCGAGAAGGCGGAGCCGTTCGATCGTGGTTGGTACACGGGCGGAATCGGATGGTTCGACGGATCCGGCGATGGGGAATTCGCCATTGGACTCCGTTGTGGCCTGCTCGAAGGTCCCAACGCCCACATCTTCGCCGGGGCAGGCATCGTCGCGGACTCCGATCCGGACGCAGAGTTGCTTGAGACCCGCCTGAAATTCCGTCCGATGCTCGAGCTCCTGGCGGCGACATGAGGCGCCTTCGGCGCCGTAGTCCGTAGTCCGTAGTCCGTATCCGGTAGAGGTTCTTGCTCGTAGCTCGTAGCTCGTAGCTCGTAGCTCACGGCTTCCGGCTTCCGGCTGGCGTCTGGCGTCTGGCGTCTGGCGACGTCCTATTCCGCCAGGGTTTCCCTCGCGGCTGCTTTGAGCTTCTCGTGAATCTCGACGTTGCTTGTCCGGTCCGTCTTGATCTCTAGCAGCGTCGGGCCCTTGGCTCCAGCTATCGAACTGCGTAGATCCTGTTCGTCGGTGACCTCGCGGGCGGGTACACCGAAGGCTTTCGCGATCGCGGTCGGGGACTGTCCGTGTGGTGTGCCGAAGAGCGTTTCGAATCTGTCGGGGTCGAGTCGATCGGCCTGGGGGAGGAAGTGGAAGATGCCACCACCGTCGTTGTTGACGGTCACGATCGTGATGGGGAGCTCGAGGCGGGCGATGAACCCGAGCGCCGCGACGTCGTGGAGCACTGAGAGGTCACCTGCGAGCACTACGACACGCCGACCATCGGATGCCGCCGCACCGGCAGCGGAGGAGAGCAGGCCGTCGATTCCGTTTGCTCCACGATTCGACAATGCCGCGATATCACCGCGAGTTGATCCGGAGAACGTGTCGAGATCCCTGATCGGCATCGAAGAGGCAACGTAGACGGTGGCTCCGCTGGGAGCAGATTCCCACACGGCTCTCGCGATCGCCGGCTCACTCGGAAAAGGCAGCGTTGCGAGAGTTCGATCGACAGCAAGGCCCATCGTTCGGTCACCAGATCGCCATACCGGCAGCCACGGGTCCGGTGTCGGTGCTACGCGTCCGGCGAGGTCGGCGAAGGTCACCGCCGGGTCGGCCCGATACGCCGTCGTCACGGTGCCGAGGGGATCGCGCCATCCAGCATCGTCGAGAGCGATCTGCTCGATATCGGCTTTCTGCAGCCAGGACCAGACGGAGCGGGATGTCGGAATCTGCCCAACCCGAACGATGATCTCAGGTCCGTTGTCGTGGAAGAACCCGGAAGATGCGAGAAGGTCACCGTGCACGATGGTGGACGATGACGGGAACCGACACTGGATGTCTGCCACGACGGGAATCGCTGCCTCGCCGGCCAACATGGCTGTTGCCGCGGCGAATCCGGGTCGCTGGTGTCCTCCCGCGACGATGAGCGACCGCCGTCCCGAGAGACGTTCGGCGAGTTCCACGAGATCCTCAGGAGGGAGTTGCACCTCACCGCCACGGTGTCGGAGGGTCGTCGGTTCGACGGGATCCGTCGGGGTGGCCAGCGGTTCCCGGAACGGGAAGTTCAGATGGACCGGCCCGTGAGGGGCATCGAGAGCGGCCGACCATGCACGGAGGGCAAGTGATGGGGCAGCCGCAGCGGTGGCTTCATCCGGGACACCGACGTCGTGGAACATGCGAACGGAAGAGCCGTAGAGACCGACCTGATCGATGGTTTGAGGGGCGGCTGTGGCCCGCAGTTCGGGTGGACGATCGGCCGTCAGGACCAGGATCGGTACGCGGGCGTGGCTTGCCTCCACGACAGACGGGAAGTAGTTCGTTGTGGCTGTACCCGATGTGCAGACGAGTGCTGCCGGGATGCCGCCCTGCTTGGCGATACCGAGAGCGAAGAACCCTGCTGATCGCTCATCGAGGATCACGTGACTGGTGATCCGGGGATCTGAAGCGAAGGCAAGAGCGAGCGGCGTGCTCCGTGATCCCGGGGAGATGACCGCATGACGCAGGCCGAGATCGGCGAGCGCACCTACCAGGCGTGTCGTGAGGGCTTCTGCGGGGTCCACACCGGCGAGGTTACCGCCGATCACGTGATCAGGATTCCCACAGCGAGCAGCGCGGCGAAGACGAGCTGCAGCCGTGCCGTGCCTTTGAGCACGCCGATCAGCGGTGGTCCGGCCGTCTCCGTGAAGATCGTCCTGACCGGTGACACCACAAGCGGAAGCGCCAGAAGCGTGAGGAGCGACCAGGGCGGGAGTGTGCCGAGCATCACGGCGATCAACACGATGGCGAAGGAGCCGAGAACCATGGCTGCGTAGAGCCACCTGGCCGGGTTCCGCCCGAAGATCACAGCCAGCGTGCGCTTCCCCGCGATTCGATCGGTGTCGCTGTCCCGCACGTTGTTCGCAACGAGGATCGCGGAGGCGAGAAGACCCATGGCGATCCCGCTCATCCACGCGTCCGCCGGTGCGGTCTGGTCGTAGACGTAGCGTGTGCCGACGGTGGCGACGAGGCCGAAGAAGATGAAGACGAAGAGCTCACCGAGTCCGTAGTAGCCGTAGGGGACCGGCCCGTTCGTGTATCCCAGTGCAGCGATGATCGAGACGATGCCGATGGCGAGGATCACCCACCCGGCGAGCCAGATCAGGTAGAGACCACCCACGGCCGCGAGTCCGAATGCAACCATGATCCCGCGTTTCATCTGCCCCGCACTCAGCAGCCCCGTCGCTACGGCGCGAGTCGGGCCGATCCGGGTCTCGGTGTCGGCACCCTTCGCGGCATCGGCGAGGTCATTCGCGAAGTTCACCCCTACCTGGATAGCGAGCGCCGAGAACAGGATCACGATGAACGCATCCCACCGGAACACGCCAGAAGCCGCAGCCAGTGCACTCCCGACAATGACGGGCGCCGCCGCCGCAGGCAACGTCGCCGGCCGGGAAGCAAGAAGCCAAGCGTTCACAGGGAGCTTCGCTCCGTACTGAGTACTGAGAGGATCAGCGAATAGGTGGATACATGAGTGTGGAAGTTGGGCTGGACGCGTGTAGTACATGGCGTCTTCTTCGCCCCCCTCAGCCTGGATCCACGGTTTGTGTTCGGGTTCACCGGCGGGATCTCATGGTGGGGTAGGGATTCGAGGTGTTGGCGGTGTTGATGACCTGGGTGAAGGTGCGAGCGGGACTCCTCTGCATTCTCCACCACGCAGTAGGGGGTGCATGCCCGGCAGGGTAGAGGGGGTGCATGCCAGAGGGGGTGTCTTGGCCCATCACAATCTCGGATACAAGCGCACCCTGCTCGAGAGCACCCCCCTTCTCGTCGCAAGCTCCTCGCGTCCCTCCGCCGTTGCGTCGGGGGGACAGGAGAACGGTGCTCTGTCGCCGCACAAACCGTGGATTGAGGCTCACGGGAGGGTGGCAGCGCCGCCGGGCGATGACGGGAGAGGTCAGAAGGTTCCTCATCCGGTTCGGCATTCGACGCCCTCCGCCTCCTCCGTCGGCACCTCCCCCTGAGGGGGAGGAAAAGAACCGCGCCCTATCCGCGCGCCTTCGGCGCAGCGGACAGCACACAGTTGACAGCTGACAGCCAGACCCTTCGCGGAGTCTTCGGGCTGTTGGCTGTGGGCTGTCCGCTGTCAGTTGATCTAGAAGTGCCACGGGAAGGTGCTGTAGTCCTGGTCGCGCTTCTCCAGGAATGCGTCGCGCCCTTCCTCTGCCTCGGCTGTGCCGTAGGCGAGACGGGTTGCTTCGCCGGCGAAGAGCTGCTGGCCGACGAGTCCATCGTCGGGAAGGTTGAAGGCGTACTTCAGCATCCGTTGCGACGTCGGGCTCTTGGCGACGATCTCGCCGGCCCACTCGAGTGCGACGGCCTCGAGGTCAGCGTGATCCACGACAGCGTTGACCATGCCCATCTCGAACGCGTCCTGAGCCGAGTATGCGCGGCCCAGGAAGAAGACCTCTCTGGCACGCTTCTGGCCTACCTGGCGGGCAAGGAGCGCCGAGCCGTACCCACCGTCGAATGAGGCGACGTCGGCATCGGTCTGTTTGAACACGGCGTGCTCTCGGGAAGCGAGCGTGAGATCGCACACGACATGGAGGCTGTGGCCGCCGCCGACGGCCCAGCCGGGGACAACGGCGATCACGATCTTTGGCATGAAGCGGATGAGCCGCTGCACCTCGAGGATGTGGAGTCGCCCGAGGCTTGCGACATCACCACTTCCCGCTCCCTCGTACTTGTACCCGTCGGATCCACGGATCCGCTGGTCACCGCCGGAGCAGAACGCCCATCCGCCATCTTTCGGCGAAGGGCCGTTGCCGGTGAGGAGCACCGCACCGACGTCGGAGGTCATGCGGGCGTCGTCGAGCGCCGTGTACAGCTCGTCCACGGTGTGCGGACGGAACGCGTTACGAACCTCGGGCCGATTGAACGCTATCCGAACGGCACCGATCTCCCGGGATCGGTGGTAGGTGATGTCCGTGAAGTCGAACCCCTCAACAGGGTCCCACGCGGTCGGATCGAATATCTCTGAAGTCACGAGGCGATACTGTAGTGACCACCATGACCGACATCCTGCCGCACGAGTGGGTGGAGATTCACACAGGGGCGAATCCCGATGCCCCTGCGGTGACCTTCACCGAAGATTCGATCTCATATTCTGAGCTCGATCGTCGAGCGAACGCCCTTGCACAGACCCTCATCGACGAAGGCATCAAAGCGGGTGACGTTGTTCCGTTGGACGCGGCTCTGGATCTGCAGACCATCGTGGCCCTGGTGGCGATTCCCCGGATTGGAGCGGTCCCGGCACCGTACGGGCCGCATCGTATCGAGCCGAACGGTGCTGTGGCGGAGTCCGCATACGCCGTTGTTCCTACATCTGGAAGCTCAGGGCATCCACGAGGGGTCGTTCTGACCCGGGAGAATCTGTTGGCAGCCATCGGGGCGTCTCGAACGCGGCTCGGGAACGACGCCCGCGACCGGTGGCTCCTTGTCCTCCCTCTGTTCCATGTCGGGGGGCTCTCCGTTGTGTGGAGGAGCCTCGCCGCGGGCGGGTCGATCGAGCTTCATGCCGGATTCGACGCGGCCTCAGCGGCTCGAAGCTTGAAGGGAGGGTCCGTGTCGATGGTCAGCCTCGTACCGACGATGCTTCACAGGATCCTCGAGTACGACGGGGGACCATACGAGGGCATCAAGGCCGTCCTCCTGGGAGGAGCGCCGGCGAGCCCGGACCTGGTGGAGCGGGGGCTTGGGGCAGGGCTCCCGGTACTCCAGACGTACGGGATGACCGAGACCTGTTCCCAGGTCGCCACCGTTGAACCAGGGAGGGAACGGCAGTCGCTTGGGACGGCAGGTCGACTCCTCGATGGGTTCGTTGTCTCGTTCGACGACGGCGAGATCCTTCTCGATGGCCCGGCCGTCTCTCCGGCGTACTTCGGTGAGGCGCCACGTGTGGGCCCGTATCGCACCGGTGACCTCGGACACATGGACAGCGAGGAGAGGCTTGTCGTAACCGGCAGAAGCGACGAACTGATCCTGACCGGGGGAGAGAACGTCCGTCCTTCGACCATCGAGGCCGCGATCGAGTCGATTCCGGCGGTCGCTCACGCCGTTGTCGTCGGCATCGACGACGAAGAGTGGGGCCAGGCCGTGGTAGCGATCATCGAGACTCGACAGGGCGTCACCTCGGAGCTCGAAGCGGCGGTCGCGAACCACCTCGCACGCCACGAGATCCCGAAACACTGGATCCCCGTAGACGCCATCCCCCTTCTGTCGAACGGCAAGCCGGACAGAGCGGCAGCAGCGGCCCTGGCTACCGCCGTAGTCCGTAGTCCGTAGTCCGTATCCGACGTCGGCTGTCGGCGAAGCTCGCATCATCTGGCTGGTGCCTCTGCTCTACTGCTCTACTGATTCACTCGAATCCCCAAAACACCACCGGGTCCTTCTTCCCCTCATCCACGGTCAACTGGAACACGTCCGGTCTCGCGTAGTGGCCGATGGGGTCGAAGTCGAAGCTGCCTCTTGTGATCTCACCGAGATCGAGTTCGGCGGTGAGGATCGTCTCACCACTCCGATCGGGCTCAGCGAGGAACCTGCCGTGTGGATCGATGATGCAACTTCCCCCACCGATGAGCACGGTGTCGGGGTCGTTCCCATATGCGGTGTCGTAGTCGGGCGGATAGTCGCCCCTGGTGGCGTACTGGTTCGCCGACAGCACGAACGTCCGTCCTTCGAGAGCGATGTGCTGCATCGACGAAGCCCACCGTTGACGATCATCGACGGTCGGGGCGCACCAGATCTGAACGCCCTTGGCGTACATCGCCGTTCTGTACAACGGCATGTAGTTCTCCCAGCAGATCGCGGCTCCGATCCGTCCGACGACGGTATCGACGACCGGCATTGTCGAGCCGTCGCCGAATCCCCAGATGAGTCGCTCGGATGCTGTCGGCATCAGCTTGCGGTGGACACCGAGCAACCGTCCGTCCGGATCGAGGAAGATCACCGAGCAGTAGAGCGTTCCGTGCTCTCGCTCGATGACACCGGCGACGAGATGCACGCCCGTCGCTGCTTCAGCGATCGCGTCGAGATCGGGCCCCGGGATCGTGATCGCCGCCTCGGAATATCGTTGGAACCAGTCTCGGCCATCTTCGGTCCGGCTCCCGACAACGGCACCGAAGTCATGGCCTTTCGGGTATCCGCCGACGAACGCTTCGGGGAAGACGACGAGCTCCGAGCCATGGCTTCGGGCATCAGCTGTGAGATCGCCGAGCTTCTCGATGGTCGCAGGAGTATCGAAAGCGATCGATCCGGCTTGTACGACGGAAGCGACAACGGATCGGTGCCCAGGGTTCATGTCCGGACCCTACCGCAGCCCGATCATCTCCTCGACGGTACGACGGAAAGACTCCGGCTCCTGATCGAAAAGCGTTGCGCCGCGTTCAAGGGCTTCGGCCCTCAGTTGTCGACGTCGTTCGAAGGAGCGTCGACCGAGCGACGCGCAGGCGTCATGGTTGGCGTGGAGCTCACAGACGGCGAGCATCACCGTCTGGTCATGCTCGAGGCCGAGGTCGTCGCCTAGATCGGCGTACGGATGGAGGAACTCCTCCGGTGCGTCGAGCACTTCGAGCTGGTAGCGCAGGTACTTGACCCGTCGTCTCCAACTGTGGAAAGCCGATGCCGTCGGGGTTGTCAGCACGGTCTCGAAGTCGACGAGTCCCCGACGGTAGGTTCGCGTGAGCCCCGATCCGATGGATTTGGCATCCGGCCCATGCCATACGAGGAGCTTCCATCTGCGGGCGATGGCCTCGAGGTGGTGCACCGCTTCAAGGCGGGATACCGATTCGAGAACAACCATGGCTGCGGCGTACTCCTCGCCGAACTCGAGCAGAACGCGATCCGGGGCATCGAGGTCCCGAGCTGTCTCGATGAGCACATAGGCATCACGCGCCGGTGCGAGAAGGCGGGCCGTGTCCCGAAGGGCGCCGTTCTCGATCCGATACGTCGTTGTGCCGATCGATCGACGTGCCAGGCGGAGGAAGGCTCGGAGCCGCTTGATGCCCTTGCGCGTCGTATGGACCACTACGTCAAGATCGGTGGGGTCGACGAGGAGAGCGATGAGGTGATCGAGGCGCGCGATCTCGGTCTTTGCGAGGGGGTTCATCCGTTGCCGATCGGTGTGACCTGAGCGAACTCATCGTCGGTGAGGTCATCGACCGAGCCGCTCGAAACGGGGGTGAAGTCGGAGAGCATGGTCTCCTGCATCCCCGGGTCCGGAGCGAGCAGGTCCATGATGCGTGTGGCGTTGATCGATCCGTCTCCTCCGCCCATTCGCCACTGCTCGGCGTTCGTCTCAACGTCACGAATACGGCGAACACCGCTCGATGGGAATCCTTCTTGACTCATCAAGGCGACAGCGTAACTCCAGTCTGCTGGGTCTCCGTCTCCGAACAGTGACTTCGGGATTCGGGCCATGACCCGGCCCTTGTCGGGGAAGACGAAGACCTTGAACGTCGGTTCGGTCTCGGTGACCGATCCGTCCGATTCTGCGACGTAGAGCGCCGGGAACCACCCCTCGATCGTGAGCGCCCGGTCCCACCCCGATCCGGATTCCCAGGATGCGTTCCTTCCCGGGAGGAATCGCCTGGCCCCGTTGGCGGTCCCTGGGTCGGTGTCGACGTAGACGTCGAACGTCTGAATCGAGAGACCGTTGGGGCTGTCCCAGGGGTTGAGCACGGGTGCGAGAACATCGAAGCCGAACACGAGGTCATCGCCGGATTGGCCGACCGTGAATGCCGTCAGGTCGTATGAACCGGGCGTGAACAACGGGTCGGTTGGGTACGTGTAGCTCCCCGGTCCGTGATCGTCACCCTCGGGATCGACTGCCTCGAATGCGGTGGTGACATCGGAGATGTCCGGGACGATCATCGACCCGGGTCCTTCGGACGGCGCCATGACGCCCTCTGGGCCACCGGAGCGATCAACGAGGCGGAATCGGACGGAGTCTCCGACCTCGACCGGGCCGAGCGACACGAGGGGGATCGAGAACTCGACCCTGGTTCCGTCGAAACCGACCTCGATCGGCTCTACCTCTGGAAGCATCCCTGCATCCACAAGGCCATCCCCGCCCCCGATCGGGGGAAGTGCGACAGGTCCCCGTATCACCGTCGGGTCGGTCCCCCTCCATGACAGCAGATGGCTCGCGTCGAAACCGACGGCTTCGCCACCCACGGTCAGGCCCCGAGTTGAGGTTGCTCCCGGAAGCCCCAGATAGAGATCGAACCCGGCAGCGTCGTCGCCGAGCACCTCGTCTGCGTAGTCCACGCGTATCTGGAGCCGGTTCCTGCCGTAGAGCCACTGGTACGCGGCGAACGGTGACCCGTCGAGGGTGTAGAGACCTGCCGTGGTCCATTCCCTGGTATCGACTTCGGCGTCGATCTCGACTGTTCCGATCCCTTCGGGTGACCGCTCGGGGGTGACGGTTGGTGCAGGGATGATGGGTGTGCGGATGAACGCCGGCCGTTCGATCTCCAAGGCGTCGTACACGCGACCGAGGAGCTCCCTGAATGCGGCGTCGAAGTAGCCGTCGTCACCGGAATCCTGATCGGACCCGTACCACCAGAACCAGTCGGAGCCTTCTGCGAAGAGCAGGTGGCCGAACGCCGATGCAAGCTGCTCTTCGCTTGCCGTTCCCGACGAGGCAGCTCTCTTATACGCCCGCCGGGTCGCCCACAGGGCATCCCATGCGGCCGCTTCTTCCCGTTCGCCGATCCAGGTAGCGAAATTGGGTTGGAACCAGGATGCCGGGAAGACATAGGGGAGTGGTTCAACCATGTCACCGAACTGGCCCACCAGCTCACCGGGTGTGACGGTTGTCACGAAGTCCGACGTCGTGAGGTTCTCGTAGAGGGCGTTGAGGAAGTCCTTACCGTCGTTGTCGTAGTGCTCCCAGGCGTTCTCTCCGTCGACCACGACGGTGACCACCTTCGGGCCCTCGACACCGAGTTCGTCGAGACGCTCCTTCGCGTTCTCGAGCCGGTTCATGAAGTCGTCGGCAGCGGCGCCGCCGGAAGAGCCCGAGTACTCGAAACCGATGAGGTCCGCGAGTTGAACGTCCCTGAAGAAGATCGGGAGCTCCGGGTTGCGGGTGTGTTGCGCCGCGTACATGCGATAGAGGACGTCGGCGTCGATCACCGTTCCATTCGAATCCCGTTCGAACGATCCGTGATCGAGCGTCTGACCGAGCACGTGCTCACCCGTTGCGATCCACTCGACGCCTTCGCCGGCAAGGATGGATGTCACTTCCTGAGCGACCGCTCCCTCGCCGGGCCACATACCGGCAGGACGCCGGCCCAGGAGCCGTTCAGCGACGTCGAGCCCGCGGATCACGTGCTCCCGCGAGTCCAGGGGCTCCCTGAAACGCTCGTCCGGCATGATGGCTGTGGGATCCCCGACGAGTGCAAGATTCGTATCTGAGATGAGGGGGAGGATCGGATGGGCGAGGGGTGTGGTCGTAACCTCGATCTGCCCGTCGTCCCAGAGCTCCTTGTGGACCTCGATGGTGCGGGAGACGGCGTCGAGATGGGTCTGGAGAACAGGATGTTTGTCCGCCTCGTCGAAGTCTCGGCCCTGATCGACGAGCTCGCTCAGGTGCGGTTTAGCGAGCAGATCCGGGTCGGTCCAGGCAAGATTGAAGAGGACCTGGAGATCGAGATAGTCCCGGGTCGTGAAATCGACGCCTTCGGCTCGCATGTCGGCAAGCTCCTGGTATCTGGGAAATCGGGCGATGATGCCGGGATTCACGTCGAAGAACCGTGCGATGAGGAATTCTCGCTCGGCGACGGTGAGGTCGTCGGCAGGGATCTCGGTGTGCACCCAGTACGAGTCCCTCGTGCCGTTCAT
>JAOZMA010000223.1 GCA_029934555.1 Acidimicrobiia bacterium
CTCACACGCCCGCCCGGCCAAGGTCGGCATAACGAAGACGTCGGCATAACCATGTGGATGGACCCGTTTCTCGATCCCGGCACGAAGAGCGAGCGTGAGCAGTGTCGACCGGATCGTGTTCCCGGTCAGTGAGCCACCCTTGAGGGTGCAGAAGAGAGGGGCACCGAGCGGTGGATCGAGGGTCTGGCGGCGTTCGAGCCACGCCTCAACGTGGGGATTCGCTCCAGGATCGATTCCGACCGTACGACGTCGGTTGCCCTTGCCATGGAGGACGGTGACAGAACCGATCTCGAGGTTGATGTCCTTGGGCCTAAGGGCGAGGACTTCACTGAGTCGCAGGCCGGTGCGGTACAGCACCACGATTAGTGCCCGATTCCGGATCCCGTAACTCGTCGTGGTTGAGCACTGCGCGGCCAGGGCCCGAATCTCGTTAGCAGTGAGGATCTCAACCGGGTAGGTCTTCCCCCTCCGTGCCGCGGCCCAGCGAAGGAGATGCCCGGCTCGGGCGGAATCGGCCATCGCGACACCGTACGACACCACCGCGGCCGACTCCATACCCTTGAATGACAACGCGGGTCTTCACGGCGACCCAACACTGCAAGGGCCGGAGCCGGTCGCGAGCCGGTGGTTGGCGATTGCCGGAGAAACGAGATCGGACTGCCATCGTGAGCTGGGAGTCAAGCCCTCGCACCACAGACGCAGCGATCCCGATGGTCAGATCCGCCGAGGTGACTGATACTGCTGGTGGCTGACGAGTCGCGTTGGCTCTCGCCAGAAGCAGGCCCCGGATCGGCGTGACGCTAACGTCCCGGGGCCTCTGCGCGTCTACAGGATGCGACCGAACCTCGTCGGCTTTGCATTCGCTTGACAGTCGTGTCGCATCATGCGGGCATGAGATCTGTGCACGCATCTACTCGCCCACCGCCCGAACAGACCAACTATCGTCAAACGGTGGAGATTCTCGTTCTTGGGCCAGTTGAAGCAGTTGCCGATGGGCAACAGCTAACCATCGGTGGACAGAAGCAACGCACCGTCCTTGGCTTGTTGGTAGCCAATTCCGGTACGGCGATCTCGTCCGACAGTCTCATACAGGCCATATGGGGTGACGAGGCACCGCCGGGGGCAAGGCGCTCCTTGTCGACATACATGTCGAACCTCCGAAGCGAACTCGGCGACGTGATCCACCGGCAAGGAAACGGATATGTGCTCGAGGTCGACAGAGAGATGGTCGACGCGTATGTGTTCGAGGACAAGGTTGCTGCAACCCGTGATCTCAGCTCACAGGAAGTCGCAGTCACACTTCGAGAGGCACTTGCACTGTGGCGCGGGCATCCCTACGCCGATCTCGACGCCTACATGGCATTTGACGCCGAAGTGGCCAGGCTCAATGAACTCCGAATGGTCTCGCTTGAGAGGAGAATCGACGCGGATCTCGATGTCGGGCACCACAGAGAGGTCATCGGAGAGCTCGACGCACTGACGTCCGAATACCCCCTCCGAGAACGTTTTCGGGCACAACAAATGATCGCTCTGTTCCGTTCCGGCCGTCAGTCGGAGGCTCTGCGTGCGTACCAGACGACGAGGCAGTACCTGGGAAGCGAACTCGGTATCGATCCGTCCCCCGAGCTTCGAGATCTCGAGCAGCGGATCCTTGAACAGGACCCCCTGCTGGGGGAAGTGGGCGAGCCGTCGATCGTCCGCCGTGCCATCCTTGTGGTCGAAGCCGAAGACCCACAGGCGTTGGTGACGCTGGCACCGAACGATCGTGATCGTGTGATAGGCGAGAGCGGCCAAGCGATCGACAGTGCGGTCGAATCCGCCCGCGGTGTCGTATTCAATTACAGGGTGTCTGCCACGTACGCCGCCTTTGAGGCTGTTGAAGACGCTCTCGAGGCGGCGCGGCTGATACAAGTTCGCCTCGGCGTCAACCTGACGAGCGACGACCCTCGGTTCTCGATTGCCATTGACATCGGAGATCTGGAGTTGACGGGCAACGACGAACTCGCCGGACCACCTGTCGCTCGAGCGGCGGGCCTTGTGGTAGCGGCGCGCGGCGGCCAGGTCCTCCTATCTTCGGCTGCACACGAGGAGCTCGCCAAGAGTCTTGAAGCTGGATGGCAGATCAAGGCTCTAGGTGAACAGACGCTCTCCGGTGTCGGTCAGCCCCTTGTGGTGTATCAACTGGTCATAGATGGCCTCGACAACGACTTCCTCCCCCTACGGACTGACCTCCGGCCTTCGTCTCTCCCGGCTGGAACTCTCGGCGTTCCTGGGTATGAGCTCAGGGAGCAGGTGGGAGCAGGGACATTCGGCGTCGTGCACAAGGGATATCAACCAACCGTTGGCCGCCAGGTAGCCATCAAGGCGTTCAGACCTCAATATGTGAATCAGGCGGACTTCATCCGCCGCTTCGAGGTCGACGCTCAACTTGTCGCTCGTCTCGAGCACCCGCACATCGTGCCTCTCCATGACTACTGGCGTGACCCGGACGGGGCATATCTGGTTATGCGATGGATGGCGGGCGGAAGTCTCGACGACAAGCTGCGCACGGAAGGACGGATGACACTCGATGATGCCGCGGCGATGGTCGCACAGATCGCCCCCGCCATCGACGCAGCCCACCGCCTACATCTGATTCACAGGGACATCAAGCCGAGCAACGTGATGATCGACGCGGACGGTAATTGGTATCTGTCGGATTTCGGGATCGCCTACGACGTGCTCACGCGCAGCGATGGATGGCACGAACAGGATGCGGCCCCGAGTCCTGTGGATGAGCGCACAGATGTGGATGGAATCGGACGGCTCTTGAAGGCCTCGCTCGGCTGGCATGCCAAGGGCAGAGAGGAGGGCGGTGCTGGAGACCTCACCGACCTGCCTCAATCCGTCACACGTGTCCTGAGCATCGCGTGCGCCGAGCATCCGAGTGATCGCTACGACTCGATCATGGCGTTCACCGAAGCGTGGGAGGATGCCCTGAGAGAGATCGCCGTCGTCTCTGCCGGGGCCACTCAGTTCACGCCTACGCGCAACCCCTACAGGGGCCTCTCGGCCTTTCAGGAACCCGACGCTGAGGACTTCCACGGGAGAGATGCCGAGATCACAGCGCTCCTCGATGCTCTGAGCTCGAACAGGCTGGTTGCTGTGGTTGGCCCATCTGGGATCGGCAAGTCCTCGCTCGTCAGGGCCGGACTCCTTCCCGCGCTGAGATCAGGAGCTCTGCCGCGATCTGCCGACTGGCTGATCACGGACATGGTCCCCGGCGCTCACGTCTTTGAAGAGATGGCATCGGCGTTGCTCCGGATAGCGACCGAACGGCCCCAGGGCCTCGACGACGATCTGCGATGCGACCGCAGGGGTTTACTGCGGGCCACCAAACGGGTGCTTCCCCCTCATTCGGAGAGCCTCCTCGTGATCGATCAATTCGAAGAGGTGTTCACCCTTGGGACGGACCCCGCCGTGACCGACCTGTTCCTCGAGTCCTTGGCGACTCTGGTAACAGATCCGGCGACGAAGACGAGGGTTGTGGTGACGCTGCGCGCCGACTTCTTCGACTTGCCGCTCCGTCATCCTGAATTCGGGGATCTCCTGAAGTCGGGGCTCCTTCCGATTGCAGCGCCCGGTCAGTCAGAGATCGAGGCAATTGTCACGCAACCGGCTACCGCCCTCGGCATCACATTCGAGCCGGGTTTGGTTGAACGCATCTCATCATCAGTCGCCGGGGAGGCGACCGTTCTGCCGCTCTTGGAGTTCGCTTTGACTGACCTCTTCGAGCAGCGGACGTCAGACACGCTCACGTGGGCGCAGTACGAAACCGGCGGTGGCGTCGGCGGTGCCATCGGACAGCAAGCGGAGCAGGTGTACCAGGGGTTGGACGACGCAGGCCGCATAGCCGCGCGCCACGTCTTCCTTCGGCTGGTGGCCATATCTGAGGTCAACGAGCCAACCGGTCGTCGTGCGAAACGGTCCGAACTCGACAGGATCGGAACGATGAGCGGGAGCGTGAGCGAGGTGCTCGACCGATTTGGCGAGGCGCGCCTGATTGTCTTCGACAGAGATCAGGTCACAAGGGGCCCCATTGTCCAAGTGGCACACGAAGCGATCTTCACGCAATGGGAACGACTCGAACGCTGGATTGACGAGCAGAGAGCTGATCTGGTGGTTGCCAGGAACCTCGACAACGCAACCGACGAGTGGGAGAAGTCGG
>JAOZMA010000224.1 GCA_029934555.1 Acidimicrobiia bacterium
CACGGGCTACTGAGATCGGGATCAGGCTATCGACGGGGCTGAAGGCTCTCCGAGATGAAGGATTGTTGAGCGACGTTCGAGGCGAAGGGGCAGTGTGGGGGATCAGTGTTCCCGATGGTGTCGACGTCGTGGCGGTGCGCGACGCTCTCCTGGCCAGGGGCATCATCATTCGGCCGATACCTCCGAAACACCTGACGTTGTGCCCGCCGTTCGTCATCACCGATGCTCAGATCGACGAGATCGTCGAGGGAATCGGCGAGGTGCTGCGCGGGTGAACATCTGCATCAGAACTCGGGAACGACCAAAGACATCAGACCCAATAACTCATCCAGGAGGTTGACGATGATCATCGGGGCACCCAAGGAGATCAAGAACGCGGAGCGCAGGGTCGGGCTCACACCCGGGAGTGTGCGGGAACTCGTCGAACACGGGCACGAGGTAATCGTCGAGACATCCGCCGGTGCCGGGATCGGCGCATCCGACGAAGATTACGTTGCCGTCGGAGCCCGGATCGGAAGCGTCGACGAAGTGTGGGATCAGAGCGAACTGATCGTCAAGGTCAAGGAACCGCAGGCCGTCGAGCGCTCCCGACTCCGACCCGACCAGACGTTGTTCACCTACCTGCACCTGGCTCCGGACCCCGATCAAACACGAGAGCTCGTCGAGTCCGGCGCAACCTGCATCGCCTACGAGACGGTGACGGACGACCACGGCGGTCTCCCGTTGCTCGCTCCGATGTCGCAGGTGGCCGGGCGGATGTCGGTACAGGCCGGCGCCCACTGCCTCGAGGCCCCGAACGGAGGAGCAGGTCTGCTCCTCGGTGGTGTCCCGGGAGTCCACTCCGCCAGCGTCGTCGTGATCGGCGGAGGCGTGGTTGGTGAGCACGCCATCGAGATGGCTGTGGGATTGGGTGCATATGTCACCGTGCTCGATCGTGACATCGCCGTGCTCGATCGCCTCGCCCGTCGTTTCGGCACGCTCGTAGAGACCGTGTATTCAACGACGTCATCGCTCGACGAGTTGGTACTCGATGCAGATCTCGTGATCGGCGCCGTACTCGTCAAAGGTGACCGTGCACCCCGTCTCGTCACCGCCGACATGGTGAAGCAGATGCGACCGGGTTCCGTGCTGGTAGATGTGGCCATCGACCAGGGCGGATGCTTCGAGACGTCGAGAGCCACCACACATGAGGACCCCACATACGTCGTCGACGACGTGGTCCACTACTGCGTAGCCAACATGCCGGGGGCGGTCCCGAGAACATCGGCGTACGCACTCAACAACGCCACACTCCCCTTCACCCTTGCCCTGGCCGACAAGGGTGTGAAGCAGGCACTGCTCGACGATCCGCATTTCCTCGGCGGCCTCAACGTCTGCGGAGGAGCCGTGACCGAGGAGCACGTCGCAACCGAGTTGGGCTACGACTACGTCGACCCCGCCACGGCTCTGGCCGCTAAGTGACGTAACAGCACCTATCAGTAGGAGTGAACCGATGACCGTCCCTCAGGGTCGGGATCCCCGCTACGACGTCCTCTTCGAACCGGTTGCCATCGGGCCGGTCGTTGCCCGGAACCGCTTCTTCCAGGTGCCACAGTGCAATGGCATGGGTTATCGCGACCCGTCGGCTCTCGCAGCCATGCGCGGCATCAAGGCAGAAGGGGGTTGGGCCGTCGTATCGACCGAGGAGACGGAAATTCATCCGTCGTCGGACTTCGCTCCGTACATCGAAGGTCGTATCTGGGACGACCGGGACATCCCCGCCCATGTTCGAGTGACGGAGAGCATCCATGCCCACGGTTCACTCGCTGCCATCGAACTGACTCACAACGGCAGCCCCAACCTCTACACCCGGATACCACCGATGGGCCCCTCCCACCGCCCGGTACATGGCGAGATCCAACCCATCCAGATTCGGAGGATGGACCGGAGCGACATCATCGCGTTGAGGCGATGGCACCGTGAAGCAGTGGAACGATCGATCGAGGCGGGATACGACATCGTCTATGTCTACGCAGGCCACGACTTCTCGACGTTGAATCACTTCCTCTCTCGTCAGCACAACGACAGAACCGATGAGTACGGCGGTTCGTTGGAGAACCGCGCCCGTCTGCTGCGCGAGATTCTCGAAGAGACGCGGGAGATCGCCGACGGGCGAGCGGGTGTCGCCTGTCGCATCAACGTGGACGAACTGATCGGTGACCGCGGCATCAACCGGGAGGAGATCGTCGGAATCCTGGAAATGCTCGGCGAGATACCGGACCTGTGGGATTTCATGGTGGGCGGCTGGCCGGAAGACTCCGCCACCTCGCGCTTCGGTCCTGAAGCAGAACGTGAGGAGTACATCCGCGGGCTCAAGGATCTGACATCGAAGCCGGTGGTTGGCGTTGGACGCTTCACCTCACCGGACACGATGGTGCGCATGATCCGCCAGGGCATCCTCGACTTCATCGGAGCAGCCCGCCCGTCCATCGCCGATCCCTTCCTTCCCAAGAAGATCGAGGAAGGTCTGATCGATGACATCCGCGAGTGCATCGGCTGCAACATCTGCGTCGCGTCCGACACCACCATGGCCCCCATCCGCTGTACTCAGAACCCCACAATGGGCGAGGAATGGAGGAAGGGTTGGCATCCGGAGATCATCCGACCCAAGCAGTCCGATGCCAAGATCCTCGTCGTCGGGGGCGGACCGGCCGGCCTCGAGACGGCCATGGACCTCGGGAATCGCGGATATGAAGTAGTGCTGATCGAGGCGTCCCGAGAACTCGGCGGACGGGTCGCACGAGAGGCACGCCTGCCGGGATTGGCGTCGTGGATTCGAGTGCTGGATTATCGCCGTACCCAGATCGATCGCATGAAGAACGTCGACTACTACTTCGAGAGCGCAATGACGGCGGACGAGATCCTCGAATATGGCTTCGATCATGTCGCCGTTGCCACCGGCGCCACGTGGCGGCGCGACGGGATTGGCTACGCCCACACACATCCGATCGACCTGGATCCCGCTTTTGAGATCCTCACACCGGACGACCTGATAGCGGGTACCAGACCACGGGGAAAGGACGTCGTGGTATTCGACGACGATCACTACTACATGGGTGGCGTCATCGCAGAACTCCTCATCAAGGAGGGCTACTCAGTCACGCTTGTCACGCCCGCCGCCGACGTGTCCACGTGGACCCACAACACGATGGAGCAGCATCGCATCCAGGCCCGCCTCCTCAACCTCGGGACGAAGCTGATCACTGCGAACACGGTGATGACGACTGATGCCGGAGGTGTCGTTCTGGCCTGCGTCTACACCGATCGAGAGCAACATCTCGACTGCGACTCTGCCGTGTTCGTCACGAGTCGGCTACCGAACGAGGACCTCTACCTGGACCTCCTGGACCGGCAGCCATCGTGGGACGACGCCGGCTTGTCGACGGTGACCGCCGTCGGCGATGCTCTGAACCCCGGCACCATCGCATCAGCCATCTGGGATGGACGAAGATTCGCCGAGGATCTCGATCGGATCGACGAGGATCTCCCCTTCCCCAGAGAGATCCCCCAACTGGCCCCCTGAGAAGACCCGCGGATAGCGCGCGCCCCCGTCCCTCCCCCTCAGTCTCAATCCACGTTCTGTGAATCAACGGAGGGTCCTCTTCCTGTCCCCCCGGCCGAAGGACGGGGGGACGCGAGGAGCTCGCGACGAAGCAGGGGGGCGCCTGTATCCCCGATCGACGGTACCAACGAACCCCCTCTGACAAAACACCCCCTCTACCCTGCCGGGCATCTCCCCCACTGCGTGGCGGAGAATGTCAGAGGGCCCCGCTTGCACCCTCACCAAGATCGTGCCCAGAGCGCGGTATCCCTTCTCCTCCCCAGCCTCAACCCACGGTTTGTGCGGCGACGGAGGACCCTTCTCCTGTCCCCCCGACGCAGCGGCGGGGGGACGCGAGGAGCTTGCGACGACGCAGGGGGGTGGCCTCGGCGCAGGGGGGATTTGGGGGCACCGACTGGTTCGAAGGGGACATTTGGTTCCGGGGTCGATCGTGTCAAGGTGCCCCCTCTGGCAAAACACCCCCTCTACCCTGCCGGGCATCTCCCCCACCTGCCGGCGGGGGAGAGTGTCAAAGCGTCGGTTTCGCTCCTTCACCTGTATCGCAGTCGGAGGGCACCGCTTC
>JAOZMA010000225.1 GCA_029934555.1 Acidimicrobiia bacterium
CCCCCGGCTGCTGCGGGCCAGATATCGGGGACCCTGTCGTCGGATGCTTCGA
Organism: Acidimicrobiia bacterium; assembly: GCA_029934555.1. GTDB lineage: Bacteria > Actinomycetota > Acidimicrobiia > Spongiisociales > UBA5794 > JAHEEL01. The sequence goes on from JAOZMA010000225.1 coordinate 53, forward strand.
TGGGAGGACCGGACGCGTCGGCCGGGCTCATGATCGTGTTTCTCAACACGTCGGACCTCGAGAACGTGGAGACGGAATTGCCGGTCATCGAGACTGACATCGCTCAGCGGCTCGAGGCGCTGCCGACCGATGGCGGCGTCGAGATTCTTCCATTCAGCATGGAGCTTCTCTTCTCGTCGACGGACGAATTCGCCAGCGAGATCGGGCAGCTGTTCCTGTACGCGTTCCTCGTGATCTTGTTGATACTCGTGTTCGTCTACTGGACGAAGCCGCGTGGCGGCTACACGAGGCTGGCGTCGTTGCGGCGGTCGGTTGCCGACACTGCTCTGACGCTCGCGGTGATCGTTTCGGCGATCCTGTGGATGAACGGTATCGGCGTCCTGCTGGGCCCCGACTACATCGGTTGGCTCGGGGATTTCAATCCGATGCTCCAGATCTTGCCCGTGCTGCTGATCGGGTTGGGCGTGGATTATGCGATTCACCTCAATTCCCGGTACCGCGAAGAGGTCGGCCGCGGGGATTCCGTCAAGCGCGCGACCGGGGGTTCGATCGCGGTGATCGGGATAGCGCTTGCGCTGGCTACGGTCACGACCGGCGTCGGGTTTCTGACGAACATCGTGAACCCGATCGGAGCTCTCAAGGACTTCGGGATCTTGGCGGCGATCGGGATCGGTGTGGCGTTCCTGCTGATGGTGACGTTCTTCCCGGCGTTCCGGCTGCTACTCGATCGGCGTGCCGAGAAGAAGGGCACCTTGCCCGTTGAGGCCTTCGCCGTTCACGGAGATCGTATCTTGCCCCGCTACATGGGGAAGGCGGCTGTGCTGGCGGAGCACGTCCCGGTGGTCACGATCACCATTGCGCTGCTGCTCGGCGTGCTCGGCGGCTACGGCATGTCGAAGCTCGACACGACGTTCGATTTCGCGGACTTCTTGCCCGATGACAACCCCTACGTGGCATCACTCGACGTGTTGACAGAGAAGTTCGCTGGCGGTTTCGAACAGACGGATGTGTTGATTCAGGGCGACGTTGCAACCACCGACACGCACAACGCCATGGTCGCGTCGCTCGACAACGCAGCGAGTGTTCCCGACGTCGTCTCGTTCGATGGCCGGGCCGCCGCGACCTCGGTGGTGTCGGTGATCGCTCAGCTCGCAACGCCCCCGGAGTTCGGGGGGAGCCCCGACGTGTTCGACCCGGAGTTCGCACAAGTCGCCGTCGCCGATGGTCTTCAACAGGATCTTACGATGTCGCCGTCGGCGGACGTCGATGCGATCTACCGGGCGGCGATGGACAGCTCGCCCTTGGCGATGGGGAGGGTCCTCCACGAGTCCGACGGCGAGTTCGACCTCGCGCTCGTATCGTTGACGACGACGGCAGGTGATGGCGGAGCGGTCGCTCTGGCCGACGAGCTCAACGCCGCATTCGATCCCGTAGAGGAAGCGGGTGGAGCGGTCGTAGCGACCTCCCAGGCGATTCTTGGACAGAAGGTGATCTCGGCGCTCCAGCGTTCGCAGATCTGGTCGCTGGTGATCACGCTCGTGGCCGCGACGCTGATTCTCGTGATCGCGTTCTACTTCGAGGTGCGCCGACCGTTCCTCGGGGTGATCACGATGATCCCGGTCGCGCTCGTCGTGCTGTGGGTATTCGGTGCCATGGACGCCCGGGGAATCTCGTTCAACGTGGTGACGGCGATGATCGCCAACCTGGCCATCGGGATCGGTGTCCCGTACACGATCCATATTACGCTGCGCTATCTCGAGGATCGCCAACGGTTCGACTCACGAGACGACGCCATCCGTGAGACCGTGCGTCACACGGGAGGCGCACTGGCCGGGTCGGCCCTGACGACCGCCGCCGGGTTCGGGGTGCTGATGACCTCGTCGCTCAAGCCGTTCCAGCAATTCGGCGAGGTGACCTTCTGGGCCATTCTCTTCGCTCTACTCTCGAGCATCCTCGTTTTGCCCTCTCTGCTGGTGCTGTGGGACAGATGGCACGACCGCAGGGGTGAGGCTCTCGTGGACGAGGAAGCGTATCACCGGGCGTTCGACCACCCCGAGTTCACCGAGAGCGCATAGGAGGCCGGAGCCGCCGGCACATCCAAGAAACGGCGGGGCCGGTCGACGCGCTCCGCTGACGATGGCTCGATAGCAGGGCGGTCGATCGGCTCGCTTCGTGGTCAGGGGCCGGGGTGGGCGCTGTCGTGTACCGAAGCGATCCATCGGTCGACGATGTCTCTGATGGCTCGCCGTTCGCAGATCTTGCCGTATCCGGCGCCGACGAGCGCAGCGATCGGCAAGAGCAGGAACCAATCGTTGCGCCGGGTCAAGATGACGGCAGCGAACACGGGGAACGCCAGCCACATCACCGCCAGGCATGCGGCGAGCGCCGACATCGACTCGGATCTGGGGTAGCGTCGGTCCGACATCATTCCCGTAAGCCTCACAGAGCTGAACCGGTCCTCTCAAGCATGACAGCATTACCGGCATGTGTCAACACTGGCAGAATGGTGAATCGAGGAACCGCTACGGAGCTGAGAGAAGATCGAGCGCATCGAGGAGTACGTTCTCCAGCGGTTCGGTGCCCAATCCGGCAACCCAGACGACCATCGCTGCGTTCACGGCGGCGGCTGCCACTCCGGCGAACACGTAGGGGCGCAGATCGGCCAACGCCTCCACGCCGAGCCTGCGAGCCAGACCCTCGGCGAAGGCTTCGACGACGGCCGGGATGATGACCTGGCCCTGGTAGGCGGCAACGTCGGGTGATGACGCCGAGAGCTGAGCGATGAAGGAGTAGCGTTCCCGGTTCTGCTCGAAATGCTCGGCCATCGCGAGGAGCGCTCCACGCATCGCCTCGAGAGGGCTCTCGTCCTGAGGGCGAGACTCGATCACCTTGACGGTGACTGCCAGGTCCTGACGCCAGGATCCGAAGAGAACATCTTCCTTCGATGTGAAGTAGCGGTAGAAGGTCCGTTGCGAGACATCCGCCGCCTCGGTGATGTCCAGAACGGATGTTTCCTTGAAGCCGCGTGTTGCGTACAGCCCGACCGCAGCGTCTTCGATGGCGATGCGGGTCGCCATCTTCTTCCGGTCGCGCCTCCCGGTTGCGGGCCTGGACGGAGCGTCGGTTTCATCCTGGTGGGCGCTCATCGACACCTCCCAAAGTGGCAATACTGCAGTATGGCACACGTGCCACTATAGTTCGCCCGCAGACATGAGAGCAGGACGAACTGGCATGCAATCTCTCCAACACCGTACCGTCTCGACATGCACACGCCAAGGCTCGCACCGTCGTTCGGCGCCCACCACGATTCGTGAACCTCTGGGAGCGCCGTCTGCCGGCGCGGCATCTGAAGGGGTCGAACCGCACCTGGCTTTCGTCTTTCGCGTTCTAGGGATCGACGGAGGCGGCGTCCGCGGCATCATCCAAGCACGAATCCTGACCGCTCTCGAAGACGCAGCCCGCCGACCGATCGCCGAACCCGTCGATCTGATCGTCGGAACATCCATCGGGGGAATCGCCGCCCTTGCTCTGACCGTCCTGGGGACCAACGGATCACCCATCTACACTCCCGACTCGGCCGCCACTCTCCTCGCCGGACACAAGGACGCAATCTTCCCGCCGGGCGACCTCTCGGTTCCCCGCACTATCACCCAGGTTCGGCAACTCCCATCAACGATGGCTCGAACCGGACTCGCCGCAACCGGACGGCACCGAGGCCGAGGCAACGCCCGGTACTCGCCGGAGCCACTGGAGGAGGCGTTGAGTGGTTTCTTCGGTGACGTGATGCTCAGCGAAGCGATCACACCGGTCGTCGTCACCGCCTTTGACACCCTCACCGATCGTCCCATCCACTTCAGATCCGAGTACGCGGCGAACCTCGGAGGCTGCGACATACCGATGGCGACCGTTGCGCGAGCCGCGACGGCTACCCCGACGTTCTTCCCTCCCCTCGGACGCCAGGTGGGCAGGAAGGCACATGGTGCTGCTGACGCCGGCGTCTATGCCAGCGACGTATCGCTTCTCGCGTACAGCGAG
>JAOZMA010000015.1 GCA_029934555.1 Acidimicrobiia bacterium
TCGAGAATCGAGCCCTTGGAAAGCTGAAGCATCCGAGCGCTCTGTACGACCTGCGGTCGTTGCTCTGATCGGCCTTCGGCCGATGTATTCGGTAGTCCGTAGTCCGTAGTGGCGGACCGTAGAGGCTTCCTCATCTTGCTCAAAGCTCATGGCTCATAGCTGGGGACTGGTGACTGGAGACTGGCGTCTCTCCTAGAACAGTCTCAGCACGTCTGAATCCGTCCCTTTCAACAGGTCATAGTCCACTTCTGCCCAGGCTATGCCCCGGTCGGTTGCCAGCGTTCTTGCCTGGGGCTTGACGGCTTGGGCCACGAAGATCCCTCTGACCGGAGCGAGGCGTTCGTCACGATTGAGGAACTCGAGGTACCGGGTGAGCTGCTCAACGCCGTCGATCTCACCCCGACGCTTGATCTCAACGGCGACCGTCTCTCCTGCGGCATCGCGACAGAGGAGGTCGACCGGGCCGACCGGCGTCGGATACTCCCTACGGATGAGCGTCAGCCCTTCCTCAATCGTCTCAGGCTGTTCGGAGAGAAGACGCTGGAGTTCGAGTTCGACGCCATCTTTCTGTAGGCCGGGATCTTCGCCAAGTTCGACGGTCGTATCCATGTGGATCTCGTGGAGATCGATCGTGAGCTGCTCCGACTTGCCGTTCGTGATGAACCATCGTCCGTCTTCTTCGACAAGATGATTCGGGGCGTTCATCCAGTTCAGAGGCTTGTATGCGCCCGCTTCGGCATGGATCAGGAGCGACCCGTCGGCCTTGATGATGATCAGCCGGGTCGCACGCGGCAGGTGTGCGGCGAGGCGACCTGCGTAGTTCACGGTGCAATCAGCGACGACGATGCGCATGGGACGAGAGCGTACCGGCGAAGCGGCCCCTGCGGACCGGCCGGATGTAGGAGTGCACTGAGCAATACATGTCGCTCATCTCGACGACCAGGCATCACCAGGCGCTGTGGCTTCGTCCCCGCCAGTCCGACACGAGGAGTGGCGAAACCTCATCCTTGCGCCTGGCGCTCCTGGCCGCCGATCTGAACAACGGCATTGCTCAGCACACTCCTAGCCGACCGAGCCTTCCATCTGAAGCTCTACGAGTCGGTTCAATTCGACCGCGTACTCCATCGGCAGCTCCTTGACGATCGGCTCGATGAAACCGGCTACGACCATCGCGGTCGCCTGCTCCTCGGTGAGGCCTCGCGTCATGAGGTAGAAGAGCTGGTCCTCCCCCACCTTCGACACGGTCGCTTCGTGACCGATGTCGACGTTCGACTCCTCGATCTCCATGTACGGGTACGTGTCGGAGCGCGAATCCTCGTCGAGGATCAACGCATCACATCGAACGAACGAGCGGGATCCTTCTGCCCCCGGCTCGACACGGACCAGACCCCGGTACCCGGCACGGCCGCCGTGGATCGAGATCGACTTGGACGTGATGAGGGACGTTGTGTTCGGCGCGGCATGGATGATCTTCGCTCCTGCGTCCAGGTGCTGGCCTGCGCCGGCCATGGCGATCGAAAGGACCTCTCCGTGAGCACCTTCCTCCATGAGCCACACCGCCGGGTACTTGGCCGTGAACTTACTCCCGAGGTTCCCGTCGACCCACTCCATCGTCGCGTTCTTGTAGGCGACAGCGCGTTTCGTCACGAGGTTGTAAACGTTGTTCGACCAGTTCTGGATCGTTGAGTAGCGGGCACGACCGCCTTCCTTCACGACGATCTCAACGACGGCGGAGTGGAGCGAGTCCGAGGAGTAGACCGGAGCCGAGCATCCTTCGACATAGTGCACGAACGCACCCTCGTCGACGATGATCAGCGTCCGCTCGAACTGTCCCATGTTCTCGGCGTTGATGCGGAAGTAGGCCTGAAGTGGCTCGTCGAGGTGAACGCCTGGCGGGATGTAGATGAAGGATCCGCCGGACCACACGGCCGAGTTCAGCGCTGCGAACTTGTTGTCGCCGGGCGGGATGATCTTGCCGAAGTACTCCTGAACGATCTCCGGGTAGTCGCGAACCGCGGTGTCCATGTCGGTGAACAGCACCCCGAGCTCCTCGAGATCCTCCCGATTTCGGTGGTAGACCACCTCCGACTCGTACTGCGCCGTCACGCCTGCGAGGTACTTGCGTTCGGCTTCGGGGATACCGAGCTTCTCGTAGGTCTCCTTGATCGAATCCGGAACCATGTCCCAATCCTTGACCTGACCCTCGGTCGGCTTGATGTAGTAGTAGATGTCGTCGAAGTCGATCTCATTGAGAGCCCCGTCCCCAACCCACTGGGGCATCGGCTTGCTCAGGAACCGCTTGTACGCCTTGAGCCGGAACTCGAGCATCCACTCGGGCTCCTTCTTCATGCGCGACATGTCACGAATGAGCTGCTCGTTCAAACCTTTCTCAGGCTTGTAGACGTAATCCTCTTCGTCCGACCAACCCAGTTGGTATGAGCCGAGATCGAGATCAACGGTGGTCATGATGCTGTACTCCCCGGATTTGCACTATGGGCGTAGTGACATTGTACGGTGACTTCTGAACGAAAAGGGCAGGAATCGAGCGGCCGGTGGCACCGGGGTAGGAACGAGTGGGAGTGGGGAAGAACGAACCACCCCGGCGCACCGCCGCTCCCTCGTACAACGCATCCCGTTGCCATTTCGTTCCGCGAGTGACCGAACTCAGAAGACTTCCTCACACCACGGTGCGATATCGCCGCGGAACATCCGGTCGATACGGGTTACCGAGTCCGCGTCCCCACGAACCAGGCCCGCCAGTGACATCGAATGGGCATCGCCGCCGCCAAGATAGAGACTTGCGAGCTCCCCCGTGCTGAGCGTCAGATCGATGTCCTCGTCGTCGACCCGTCGACACGAACCCCTGCCATCCGTCACGTCGAGTTCGAATGATCCCCCGAGATCCGGTATGAACGGATCATCGACGCTGAACCGCAGCTTCCCGTCCGCCGAGTATGTGCGTGCCTCCAGGGCCTGGGTAACGTCGAGGATTCGGACGTAGAGGGCATCCCATCGCTTGCGAACGATCCGCCGATGATCCGGCACCTTCCAACGCAGTGGATCATCGACGGGCAGGTTCCAGAAGACGATCTGAGGGAAGAGATCGATGCTCGTCAGATACCGCCAGATCCCCGTGTGGGCTGTGGAAGAGTTGGCGATCGCCTCGCGAACGCGAACCCTCCCATCGGGGAACCCCGTCTCCCAGTCTGACTTCTGACGGAACATCGCGTAGCCGTCGGCTTGGCCGTCGGTCTCATGGATCAGGTAGCGCTGTGTCGAGAAGCCGCTGCGGCGAGCCGACGGGTCGAAGAAGAGATTCCACTCCCACCACTTCTCCGTGCGCGTCAGCATCCCCGGACGCCGAGCCTGCTCAATGTCATAGAGGGACGGCAGTATCTGGGCCGCCTCCTCTGCCGAGACCATGCGCACCGAACCCGCATCGCCCTCCACGGATACACGGGTCTGGTCGATCTCGATCTCTTCGTTTTCGGAAGCGGCGCCGAATCCGTACCGACCGTAGATCAGGCTCTCGGATGCCCAGAGCCCGGCAAGCGGCTCACCCCGGGAGACCCCGTCCTCGAGGTGGTCTCGCATCATGGCGGTCAGCACGCCTTGTCGGCGATGCGTGGCTGCGACCGTCGCGATCGTCGTGCCCGCCATGGGGATCTGTGCACCGCCCGGCACGGTCACGTCGAAGGGGAATCCTCCGAGAGTCCCAACGATCAGGTCACCGTCGAAAGCGGCGACCGTTCGGTCAAGGGGGATCATCTCGAGCCACTCAGGGGGGAACGCCTCGTCGTTCAGGTCCTCGCCGAAGCCGAGAGCGATGGCCTCGCGAAACGAAGCCGTCTCGTCTGCGATGATCGGTCGTGTGGTGATCTCCATCCCGACGAGGTTACCGGCCACTCTGCAAGCAGCGAGAGGGAGATACGATGAACACCGAACTCACGAGGAGGCAACGCCATGGGACCGGTCCGAATCGCCGTCCAGATCCACCCGCAGCACACCGACTACGCCGGTATCCGCACCGCCGTCCTGCAGGCCGAAGAGATTGGTGTCGACGTCGTCTACAACTGGGATCACTTCTACCCGCTCTATGGGGGAGAACCGGATCCCAACGTGGGGAAGCACTTCGAGTGCTGGACGATGCTCGGGGCTTGGGCGGAACAGACAAGCCGGATCCAGTTCGGTGCACTCGTTACGTGCAATTCGTACCGCAACCCCGAACTCCTCGCCGACATGGCCAGGACCGTTGACCACATCTCCGATGGCCGCCTGATCCTTGGGATCGGGTCCGGCTGGTTCGAGAAGGACTACGACGAGTACGGCTACGACTTCGGGACTGCAGCGAGCCGCCTGCGCGACCTCGACGCTTCCATGCCCCGCATCGTGGATCGCCTCGGGCGGCTCGACCCCCCGCCCACGCGTCACATCCCGATCTTGATCGGTGGCGGCGGAGAGAAGGTCACACTGCGGATCGTGGCAGAGTACGCCGACGTGTGGCACACGTTCGGGGACCAGAAAACGATCGAACACAAGTCGAAGGTGCTCGACGAGTGGGGGGCGAAGGTCGGCCGCGATGCCTCGGCGATCGAACGTTCCATCGGAGTGAAGCCCGAGCAGTTGCAGGAGGCAGAGGCGTTCCGCTCCCTCGGTGTCACAGAATTCACGATCGGAGTGACCGGGCCAGACCTGGATCTGGAACCGGTGAAGCCGTGGCTGAAGTGGCGGGACTCAGCGAACGGGCTTCGATAGCTACCAGCTGCCAGCTACAAGCAGGGCCCTGTACGGAATACGGACTACGGACTACGGACTACGGACTACGGACTACGGACTACGGACTACGGACTATGAACCATCCTCTCCTTGCCAAGATCTATGACACCGTGCTCGCTCCGACGGAGCGCTTCGGTGTACGTGACCAGCGGCGTCGGTTGATGGATGGACTCACCGGCAGGATCGTTGAGATCGGCGCGGGAACCGGCCTCAATGTCCCCCTCTATCCGGCGACGGCCGGCGAGATCCACGCCATCGAACCAGATCAGCACATGGTGGAACGGCTGGTGGAAAAGGCGGCCGATTCTCCCGTTCCTCTGTATCTCTACCGCGGAGACGCTCACGATCTCCCGTTCTCCGACGGTGTCTTCGATGCAGCGATCATCACGTTCGCCCTCTGCACGATCCCTCAGCCGGTTCGAGCACTCGATGAGGTTCACCGCGTCGTCCGACCCGGCGGCATGCTCCGCTTCCTCGAACACGTCCGCTCACCGAGCGCCCGTACCGCCCGATGGCAGGATCGCATCAACCCCATGTGGGGGAAGGTATCTGGGGGATGCAGGCTCAATCAACCGACCGTTGAGATCCTTGAAACGACCCATTGGGAAGTCGACGAGGTCTGGCAATCCGGGGGCGGCTTCGTTGCCGCCGGTCAGGCGTTCCGTACTTGATCTCGGAGCGCCGATCCCAACGCCTCGATGACGCTCATCGGGGTTGTTGCGTGTGGTGACACCCGGATCCAGCCGCTCCGCTCCGACACGACGAACCCCGCTTCGGCCAGGGACTCAACCACTTCGGTTGCCGGGAGGCCTGGAAGTCGGAACGTGACGATTCCTGCTCGTTCGGCGTCCGACCTCCACGGGGCGATCACATCGGCGCCGAGCGATCGAACCAGATCGAGCACCGCGCCTGACCGTTCGAGCACGGCGGTCTCGATCTCGGCGATGCCACCTGTGTCGACGATCGCCAAAGCAGCCGCAGCGGCGACGGCTCCGAGCAGGTTCGGCGAACCCTCCAGGAACCGGTCGGCCGTCGCCAACGCCGGATGAGGAGGAGGAACCTCGAACGCATAGAGGTCCTCGACGCTCCACCATCCCGTCAAGGTGGGTGCGAGTCGATCGATGGCCCGGGGTGAAACGGCCATGACGCCGGCAGAGAAACCGGCGCGGAGCCACTTCTGTCCGCCCGCGACGAAGACGTCGGCGCTCCCGAGCTCGGCGCCAACCGCACCGAGCCCCTGGATCCCGTCGACGAGCACGAGGGCATCACCCGCAACGTCTACGATCGCGTCGATATCGGCCCTGAAGCCGGTCATGTAGTCCACGAGGCTCACGGCAACGAGACGGGTCTCGTCGTCGATCGCGCCGGAGAGGGCGTCGGGATCGACCCGACCGTCGGTGATCTCAACAGCCCGGACTTCTGGACCGCCGACCGACTCTGCTCGCAGCCACGGATACCGGTTCGCCGGGAACTCGTCGGCGGGGACGACGACGTTTCCGCCCGATCCGACGAGGCCAAAGGCGATCTGCATGATCCCCGCACTCGTCGAAGGCACCGACGTCGCAAACCCATCCTCGACGCCGAGAGCGTCTGCGATCTCGGCACGTGCTCGTTGATATGCAGGGCCGATGATCCGGGTAGCCGCCTGATCCCCCAACGCCACCTCGTCGAGGAGGCCACCGGCGACGGCTCTCGCCGACCGGGACGGAGGCCCGACCGACGCGAAGTTGAGATAGCCGTCTTGCTCGTCGAATTCCGCCAGATAGCTCCGGTTCATGACATCCCTCTCTCCCATACATCGACGAGGCGCCCGAACTCCGGACTCGACTCGACGAGATCTCTGTGGTGGCCATCGGCGATGATCCGACCGTCATCGATCATGATCACACGATCCGCTCGCTCGGCCGAACGGAGGCGGTGTGCGATCACGATGGAGGTCCGGCCGGCAAGCAGCACACGGAGCGCCCCTTCGACTTCCAACTCCGTCTCGGGGTCGAGGTTCGACGTCGCCTCATCGAGAACGATAACCGCAGGATCATCGAGGAACGCCCTGCCGAGCGCTACCAACTGCCTCTCCCCTGCGGAGAACCGGCTCCCACGCTCACGGACCTCGGTGTCGAGCTCCTCGGGCAGATTGTGAACCCAATCGTCGATCCCCATCGCACGCAGCACGTTCCACACGTCGTCGTCTGTTGCATCCGGTGCGCCGTAGGTCAGGTTGTCTCTCAACGTCCCGTTGAACAGGAACCCATCCTGAGGGATGAGAGCGATCGCATCCGTGCGAGAGTCCATCGTGAGGTCGCGCAGGTTCACTCCATCGATCTCGACGTCTCCTTGTTGCGGGTCGTAGAAACGGAGGACCAGCTTCGCGATCGTGGATTTCCCTGCGCCGGTCTCGCCGACGACGGCCAGACGCTGCCCGGCAGGGATGTCAAGATCGATCTGCTGGAGAATCTCCGTCCCATCCTCGTACCCGAACGTGACGTCACGAAGCTTGAGAGCCCCAGCCACAGGACTCTCGAGATCGTATGCGCCGGGGCGCTCGACGATGTCGGCTTTGACGTCGAGGAGGCCGAACAGCTTCGCGAGGGCAGCGACCGCCGCCTGGAGCAGGTTGTAGACGTTCGCCAGGTTCACGATCGGTTGGAAGAACCAGTCCAGGTAGAGCAGGAACACAACGAGTGTTCCGAACGTCATGGAACCGTTGATGGTCCGGACTCCTCCGATCGCCAGGACAGCCCCGAGCGCAACCACTCGGAGGAACCCCACGGTCGGGAAATACCAGGAGATGGCCGTGGCCGCCTTCATGTTCGCCCGGTAGTGGTCCTCGTTGACCCTGCCGAACGTCGTCGCCTGGGCCTGTTCCTGGTTGAACGCTTGAACGACCCGGACGCCTGCGATGCCCTCTTGCAACCCGGCGAGAACCCGACCGATGCGTTCCCGCACCTGTCCGTATGCCTTCGCTGCCTGTCGTTGGAACACAACCGACACACCGATCAGTACGCCGATGACAACGAACGTAGCGACAGCCATCTGCCAGTCGACGAGCACCATGGCTACGGCGACACCGATGACCGTCAGACTGTTGGTCAGAGCCATCACCGCTCCGTCGCCTGCGAACTCCTGCAGCGCCTCGATGTCCGACGTCATGCGACTGACCAACACGCCACTCTTCGAACGGGAGAAGAACGCCGTATCGGATCGGATGAGATGTCCGAAGACCACGCCTCGCAGCTTCACGAGGTACTGCTCCCCCACCCAGGCGATGCCGTACCGGGAGATCACCACGAACACGTACTGCACAACGAGGAGAACGAGGAACACGACGGCAGCACGCGATACCGCGATCTTGTCACCCTCGGCGATGCCACGGTCGATCCCCGCTCGCACGGTCAACGGCCCGGCGAGCCTGGCTACCGTGCCGAACACGGCAGCGATCAGGGCACCGGTCGCAGGGAGCCACAGGTTGCGGCCGAGCTTCGCAGCTCGCACGAGCAGCCCGCGCCGATCATCGACCTCGTAGTCGCCGGCGTGAGACATGTATCTCATCGAGCGCCCCCTGCCGCCGGCTCCTCGTCGCGGGCGAGGACTTCTCCGTATCTCGGGATCCTCTCGATGAGTTCGTCGTGAGTGCCAACGGCAACGACCGCCCCATCCTCCAGGAACACCACGAGGTCGGCAAGGGCAAGGGTGGAAGTCCGATGAGCGATGATCAGCGTCGTCCGCCCCTTCATAACGTGACGGAGGGCGTCCTGGATCTCCGCCTCCACGATTGCATCGACCGAAGAGGTCGCATCGTCGAGGATGAGGATCCGTGGGTCACGGAGGACACTTCGGGCGAGGGCGATCCGTTGGCGTTGCCCGCCCGACAGCGTGTGGCCACGTTCGCCGATCACCGTGTCATATCCGTCGGACATCGAGCAGACGAAGTCGTGGGCCTGGGCGAGGCGAGCCGCAGATCGCACGGTCCGGTCGTCGGCATCGGGATCACCGACACGGATGTTCTCGGCGATCGACGCCGAGAAGAGAAACGTCTCCTGAAACACGATTGAGACCTCGGATCGCAGATCACCCAGATCGAGATCCCGAACATCGACGCCATCGATCGTGACAGACCCCTCGTCAACGTCGTAGAACCGGGGTACGAGGTTGGCGACCGTGGTCTTCCCCGATCCGGTCGATCCAACGAGAGCCACAGCGGCACCGCCGGGGATGACCAGATCCATTCCGCTGAGCACCGTCTCACCGTCGCCGTAGGCGAATCGGACATCGGAGAAGCGGATCTCCCCTGGGCCGTTCGGCAATTCGACCGGCATCACGGGATCCTCGATCACCGGAGCCGTCACCAGGAGCTCTTCGATTCTGGATGCGGAAGCAGCCGCCCTCGGCAGGTTCGCGAAGAACCAACCCGTGATCATGAGCGGGAGAACAAGAACCGCGAGATACTGGGTGAACGCCACGAATTCGCCGGGCGTCAGGGCTCCGTCGATGACCCGGAACCCGCCGACCCACAGAACCGCGACGGTCCCGAATGACGGGATCAGTTCGAAGAGCGGCCCGTACCTCGACCGGTACCGCGCGATCTGGATCGTGTCGTCGTAGATCGCAACCGCTGCTCGCTGTAGGCGCTGCTCTTCTCGACGCTCCTGACCGTACGCCTTGACGACCTCGATCCCGGCAACCGTCTCCTCGACGACTTCCGCCAGATCGGCGAGTTTCTGTTGCACGCTGAACGAGAGACCGATGATGCGATTCGCCAACCTGTTGGCAGTGAGAACCAGTGCAGGCACGGTCAACGAGGCCACGAGGCCCAGCACGGGGTCGATCATGATGAGCACGATGACCACGACGACGAACATCGCGATGTTGGCGATCACGATCGGCAGCATCATGAGGATCAACCGGATCTGGGAAAGATCTGATGATGCGCGCGACATCAACTGTCCGGTCGGTGTGATGTCGTGGAACGAGAATGCAAGACGCTGGATGTGAGCGAACATCCGGCTTCTCAGATCGGCCTCGGCACGATATGAGAGCCGGAACCCGAAATAGCGCCGGAGCCCCATCCCGACTGCCTGGATCATTCCCACTACCGCCAGAACCGCAACGAGAGGGACCAGGAGATCTCGACGATCATCGAGGATCGCGCTGTCAACGATCACCTTGACGACGTACGGGATGGCGACAACCGATGCCATCCAGACGAGCGCACCGAACATCGCGACCGCCCCGTCCTTCGGGTACGATCGAGCCGTCTTGGCGAGGAGACCGATCCCTGCTCTGAAGTCGACGCCCGACCGCTCCGCGCTCACTCTCCCGTGCCTCGGGCTACGGCTTCGACGGCGGCAACGACTGCCGGAGATATGATCACGACAAGTCCGATGACGTAGGCCCAGACCAGTATGACGCCGACGGACCCCACCGCAGCGACCGTGCCGCCGCTGAGTTCCGGGAGAATCGCGGCGGCTCCCAGAGTGGTGATGGTCAGAACCGTGGTCGCAACCAGGGCAGAGGTAAACGGGCGCCGGATCTGGTCCGGTGTGCCCCATTCGTAGATGGCATAGAGCACCACCATGACCCAACCGAACATGACCGCTCCGGTAATCCACGTCACCGACCCGACAGGGAGACCGAAGTGCTTGAGCGCCTCGGCGAGCCAGCCTCCGAAGATCACGATCACATACCCGACGACCAGGGCGATCCCTGCACCGAACGTGAAGAGGATCCCCAGTCCGCGCGTCTTCCAATACGGACGGTGTTCTTCTGCATGCTGCATGAGCCGGAGGGCTTTCTGCACGGCGTAGATCGCGCGCGATCCGGACCACAACGCCACCAGGAGCGAGACGATGAGCACGGTTGTCCCGAGGTCGCCTACGGAATCATGGGCCTCGGTGACGATGTCGATGATGAACTCGCCCACCTCTTTGGGGAATCCGTTTGCGATCATCTTCTCGAGTTCGGTTGTGGTATCGAGATCGGCACCGAACACGGAGAGAGCGGCGACCGTCGCAAACGCCAGCGGAACCAGTGCGAAGAACGCGTTGTATGCGATCGCCGCAGACATCAAGAACGGATCGGCATCCATGACGCGCTCATACGCTGTGCGGATCGGTTCGAGACGAGGGGGCAGCGAACGCATGATTCGAGGATACGGCTTCCACGGTGCCGAGCAGAAAACGTCCCGGTTCCTACACTCCTCGCCAATGCTCCGCACGATTCTTCTCGTAGTCGCTCTCAGCCTTGTCGCCGCCGCGTGCGTCGCAGGCGCCGACGTGACCCCCGTCGACCCGGATGCTTCAGCGACGACCTTCGCACCGGTCTCGACGCTTCCCGGAACCGAGACGACGCAACCGGGCGATCCGGCGACCACCACTGTTCCACCGACCACAACAACGACGATCCCCGTGCGACCTCCCGGCGTCGTGCCTGCAGAGAGCGTCGGCGAACCATGGGGCGAGGTAACGGGTCTGACGATGTTCCGTGGCAATCCGACCCGGACCTACTTCGGTTCCGGCCCCGTTTCGACGACAGAACCCGGGGCTTCCTGGCGCTTCCCTGAGGACCCGATGTGCGGCCAGTCCCCCATCGGCAAGGACCCGAAGGTCTGGTGTGGAAGCGGGTGGACGGGCCAACCCGTCGTGTGGGAGCGCCCGGACGGGATCACCGAGGTGATCTTCGGCGCCTATGACAAGCAGATCCACTTCCTCAACGCCGCCACCGGGGAGCGGACACGCCCCGATTTCGACATGGGCGACATCATCAAGGGCTCCGTGACCCTCGATCCGGATGGCTTCCCCCTTCTCTATACGGGATCTCGCGATCCGCGATTCCGCATCATCGCTCTCGATGCCGACGAGCCATACGAAGTGTGGTCGCTGCACGCCAAGTCTGTCGAGGGGGTCTGGAACGACGACTGGGACTCGAACCCGGTGATCGTCGACGACATGATGTACGAGGGCGGAGAGAACTCGTGGTGGTTCGCCGTGAAACTCAACCGCGGATACGACGTCGACGGGAAGGTGGTCGTCGATCCGCAGGTCGTGTATCAGATCCCCGCATGGACCGATGAACTCACGGAGATCTTCGGACGCCAGCACTCGGTCGAGAACTCGACGGCCGTATTCGAACAACGTGCCTACTTCTCCACCTCCGCGGGACGGGTCGTCGGTGTGGATGTCTCGGATATCGAGTCGGGGAATGGTGAGATCTTCTTCGATTTCTGGAACGGCGATGACACCGACGCCACGATCAGCATCGACCACGAAGGCTTCCTCTATGTGGTCTCACACGCCGACACAGCGAAGAAGAACAACACGGCGGCGCGGCGCGTGCGCGAGGTTGGGGACCTCGCCAAACTCGATCCCGACAATCCGGATGATCCCGTCGTCTGGTCGGTCCATCTGTCGGCAGCGCGAGGCCAGGATGCAGGCGCATGGGCGACACCGGCCCTCCATGCGGATGCCGGTGTCCTCTACGTAGCGACGGATGCGGGCGATCTCGTCGCCGTCGATACTGCAACCGGCGAGACGGTGTGGCAGGACTTCATCGGCGGCAACGCATGGTCATCGCCGGTCATCGCCGACGACACCCTCGTCGTGGGTGCCGACTGCCTCACCGATCACTCCGGTTTCCGCGCCTACGACCTCACCGATCCACGCTCTCCGGAACATCTCTGGGACGTCAAGGTCGGCACCGGTGCCTGCATCGAATCGACCCCGGCCGTGTGGAACGGTCGGATCTATGTGGGATCTCGCGACGGATTCTTCTACGCTCTCGAGAACTGATGGCTGGTAATAGCTCGATCGAGACCGGGACTGGACGCAAGCTCTTCTCCGCGCTCGTCTTCATCTTCGGGACCGCCGCAACGCTTGGCACGGTCCTCGGGTTCTTCGGAGCGACGTGGTGGGGATTCGATCGTCTCGCAGATCTGAGGCTCCCTTTCCTCGTGATCCTGGTTGCCACCGCCGTGGTCTATGGCTTCGTCTTTCGCCGTGCGCTCTCAGCCCTGTTCCTCCTCGCCGCCGTGGCGAACGCCGTGCTCCTCGCTCCCATGTGGTTGTCGGCTCAACCGGCCGTCGCTTCGAGCGACAGCATCAGGGTCGTGAGCCTGGACACCGGCGGATCATCCGAGAATCGCCGTGCGATCATCGACTGGATCAATCAAGAGGAAGCCGACGTCGCACTGCTCCACCGTACGAGCGGGGATTGGGCGACAACGTTGGACGACAGCGATGCTCCGTATCGAATCGTCACAACGCCGGTCGCCTCCGAGGCAACGGGTCAACCCCTCATCCTCGTCCGCCACAACGCAACCGTCTCTCCTCTCCCACCCGCACCCGGTTCGGATCTCACCGTACGCGTCGTGAACGAGACGAGCACGCTGACGGTGATCGGGCTTTCGGTCCGAAGCCCGAGCTCGGCCTCTGTTGCGGATGATCGCATCGAGCGCTTCACCGCCCTGAACTCAGCCGTCCTGGCGATGGAAGGCCCGATCGTCATCACCGGGAACCTCGAAGCGTCGCGATGGTCCCATGCCTTCAAGCTGCTTGCCGAGGGGTTGACCAACTCCGAGGACGGATTCGGATACGCAGCGACGTGGCCGCCGTACGACTGGCCGATCGTCGGAAGCTACACCGGCTTGCCGCTTGACCACGCCATCTACGCAGGGGCCATCACCGTTCCATACCGCAGGGTCGGACCCTCTCTCGGACCAACCCACCGCCCCTTGCTGTTCGACGTCTCGCCGTCCCAATAGAAGGCACCCGGGGGACCAAATCCCCGATGCCCGGTACCCTCCCGGCCATGCTCTACGACTACAACGCCGTCACTGCCGACTCCGTAACCGACGTCACCGAGGCCGCCATCGCTCAAGCCGACGCCGCCGTCGACGCGGTCGTCACCATCGACGTGACCCGAACGTACGCCAACACCCTGGCACCGCTCGATCGCGCAGGTGTGGCGATCTCCGATGCCGCGGGCCGGGGATCGTTCATGGCGCGTGTCCACTCCGACGCCGACGTACGCGCCGCGGCCGTCGCCGCAGGAGAGCGGACGGCCAAGTGGGGCTCTGATCTCATCATGCGTTCCGATCTCGCTGCCGCGATCCGCTCGTACGCGACGACGGATGACGCCCGAACCCTCGACGGTCTCGAAGCCCGCAACCTCGAATTCTGGCTTCGCGACCTCCGGCGGGCAGGGCATGATCTCGACGCCGACGATCGGGACCGCCTCCGCGAGCTTCTGCAACGCCTCATCGAACTGCAGGTGGCGTTCAACAGCAACCTGGATGAGTGGGATGATGGTATCGAGATGACGAGAGACGATCTCGCGGGGCTGTCCGACGCTTACATCGATCGTCTCGATCCTGGAGCGTCCGAAGACACCTTCCGGGTGTCGATGAGCTACCCGGACTACATCCCGTTCGTCGAAGAGGCAGAGAACAGAGACCTGCGCCGACAGATGCAGTTCAAGTTCTGGAATCGTGCCGCTAATGAGAACACACCCCTCCTCGCTGAGGCCGTCGCCGTCCGTGAGGAGATCGCCGGTCTCCTCGGCTACGACACCTGGGCTCGTTATGCCATGGAAGTCAAGATGGCCGATCCCGAGGCGGTCGACGACCTCTACGACTCGATCATCCCCGGTCTCACCACCCGCGGCGTCGGAGAGCTCGCGACGCTTCAAGACCTCGCGTCGCTCGACCTGGGCAACGAACCGATCCAGTCGTGGGACTGGATGTACTACCACACGAAACAGCGCCGGCTGGACTACGGCATCGATCAGAGTGAGGTCGCCGAGTACTTCCCCCTCGACGCGGTGGTGGCCGGCATGTTCGAGATCACGGGTGACGTCTTCGGCCTCGACTACCGCGAGATCGAAGAGACCGGCGCGTGGCACGATGACGCCAAGCTGTATGAGATCCGGAACCGGGGCTCAGAGGAACCGATCGCCTTCTTCTACGCCGATCTCTTCCCCCGGGAGGGCAAGTTCGGACACGCCGCCTGCTTTCCGATAACGGGTGGCATGAGAGAGGAAGATGGCCACTATCGCCCACCCGTTGCGGCGATCGTCGCGAACTTCACGAAACCGGGACCGGAATCTCCGTCGTTGCTCAAGCACGACGAGGTAGTCACGCTCTTCCACGAATTCGGACATGTCCTGCACTTCTGCCTGACCGAGGTCGACCACCCGCGCTTCGCCGGGTACGACACCGAGTGGGATTTCGTCGAGGCCCCCTCGCAGATCATGGAGCACTGGACGTGGGAGCCCGCCGTACTCCAGCGGTTCGCACGCCACTACGAGTCCGGGGAAGAGATCCCTGCTGATCTCGTCGAACGTCTCGTTGCAGCTCGCGATCAGAACACAGCGCTCACCACGTTGCGACAGGCGTTCCTCGGAAAGTTCGACCTGGCGATCCACACCGGTGATGGTGACGTCGACATCGAACAGGCCACCAGGGACGCGTTCGCTCTGACACTGATTCCCTATCACGACGACACGCACTTCGCAGCGTCGTTCGGCCACCTTATGGGTGGATACGACGCGGGCTACTACGGCTACCAGTGGGCCAAGGTCTACGGAGATGACATGTTCTCGGTCTTCTCCCAGGAGGGCGTCCTCAGCCCGGAGGTCGGTTCCCGCTATCGAAACGAGGTGCTCGCACGGGGCTACTCCCGTGACGCCCTCGAGCATCTCCGTGCGTTCCTCGGCCGCGAACCGTCGTCCGATGCCTATCTGGAGAATCTGGGTTTGAAGGGGTGAACGAGCGGACAGCTCACAGCCCACAGCCGACAGCCCGAAGGGCGGCAGCCTTCTCCCTCGCGCTTGTGCTGCTTGCTGCGGCTTGTACTTCGGGGGCCGATGAGACGACGTCATCGACGACGATCGTTGTCGAGAACTCCAGCACAACGACCACAACCGTGACCTCTCGTCCGCCGCTCGACGAGGACGGCTTCTATCTCGCGTTGATGTGGCACCAGCACCAGCCGCTCTATCCGAAGGACGAAAACGGCGTCGTCACCCGCCCTTGGGTTCGACTCCACGCCGCCAAGGACTACTGGGACATGGCCGAACTCGTGAGCCACTATCCCGACTTGCGGGTGACCTTCAACCTCACCCCGGTGCTCCTCCTCCAACTCGAAGAGATCATGAACGGCACGAGGGATTCGTACTGGGTGCACACCGAGACCCCCGCCGACGACCTCACCATCGACGAGAAAGAGTTCCTCAACGAACGGTTCTTCGA
>JAOZMA010000226.1:0-1794 GCA_029934555.1 Acidimicrobiia bacterium
TCCGGTTGCTACGGGCCGAGGATGATGTCCGGACGATCCGTGATCACCCCGTCAACGCCCGCGGCGACCAGCCTCTCGACTTCCTCGAGGCTGTTCACCGTCCACGGAATCACGACGAGTCCGGCTTCGAATGCCTCGTTGAGACGGCGCTCGCTGATCGTCGACGCCTTGGGTGACCACACCGAAGCGCCGAGCTTCGCGTAGCCACCGGGATCAGCATCTCCGCCGACCGTGAGGGCCGCCAGTCGGATTCCCGGATCGACCCGGTGGATCGCCTCCAGGGATTCGCGAATGAAGCTCTGGACAACGACCCGATCCCTAATCTGGCGATCCTCGATGACTTCGAGCAGTCGCAGTTCGAAGGGACCCGGATTCGTCCCGTCGAATCCGTCGTCGATCGCCGACGGATCTCCGAACCCCCGTTTGGTCTCGATGTTGTACCCGACGGTCGATGCACCATTCCGTTGCAGATCGGTCTTCGATGGAGCCGACGCGTAGCGCTCGACGAAGTCGATCAGATCATCAAGCGTGACGATGCCGAAGTCGTTCTCAGCGAGCAGCGTCGGCTCGGAATCCTGATCCGGGAACGCCTCCTGGTCGGGGTTGCGGCTGCAGTCGAACCATCGCAGGTCGTCGGTCGTCAGAGCGCGCACGGCGAGTGCATCCTCAGTCACTCCAGGATCGTCCGGATCCGGAATGTGAGCGGGAGCGTCCGGCTTGAGCCCGCACTTCTCAGGGTCGATGACCGGATCGTGCCAGACAACGACGTCGCCGTCCGCGGAGAAGTGCAGGTCGAGCTCGAGCGTCGAGACACCGAGGTCGAGGGCGGTCTCGAACGACGGGAGCGTGTTCTCCGGCTTGAGGCCCCGCGCCCCTCGATGACCCTGAACATCGAAGCCATCTGGAAGATCGGGACGCCCGGCTTCGACTGTGGTCGTAGCTCCGGAGACTGAATCGGCAACCGTGGGATCATCCTCGCTCGCACCCGAACACGCCCCGAACAGAAGAGCCCCGACCAGCACAAGCCCACCCGGCAGCGACATTCGTATCTTCATCACGCCGTGCAGCGTACCGAACTCCGCTGATCGTGACAGGCGCCTTGCGGTCGGATTTCACAGAATGCTGACATCCTCATCGCATCCGCATCACATCGGTCGGGCATCGTTGAGTCCGTTGGAAACCCCGACCGAAGGAGTACACCATGAAACGACGGACCACGATCCTCGTAGCGTTGATCGCTGCGACGCTGGCGCTCGGCGCAATGCCCGCTCTCGCCATCGACACTGAACGGCCTGCTGAGCGGCCCCGTCCCGAGCGGACGTTCCCGCCTGAGTGGATCGATCAGACCCCCGACGAGCTGCGCGATCAGGCGGTCGAACGCGCCGCTGAACTCGAAGAGAGAATCACGAACTCGGATCGGCTCACAGACGAGCAGAAGGCTGCAGCACTCGCCGGCATCACCAACACTCTCGATGCCATCGCTGACCTCGACGAGTCCGCCGAGGTGATCGGTACCGTGATCTCGCGGCGCCAACTCCAACGCATCGAGCGGCGGGCCGCACGCAACGGCGAGACCGTCGACTACGAGCAGCACCTCGAAGGTGATCTCGAGCGATTCACGTTGCGCCTCGAGCACCTCGAGAAGATCGCGGGATGGGCCGAGGCTGCAGGCGAGAACATCATCACAGTCACCGGCTACCTCGACGAAGCAACCGCTCTCATCGAAGTCGCCACCGGTAGCGGCTCGATCGAACAGCGTCACGACGCCGCCCACATCGCACGAGCGTGGATGAC
>JAOZMA010000226.1:1894-4054 GCA_029934555.1 Acidimicrobiia bacterium
GAACGGCCGATACACCCTGGACGGACACGAAGCGATCACCGGAGAGTTGTGCAGATCCACACCACTGATCTCGCGTCGGATCAGATCGACCCCATAGGACCAGGATCGTCGATCCGGCCTGGATTGAACGACCTTCGCCCGCTCCGGGTACTCGTCGTCGATGATGGGGGTGCCGCGTCGAGAGTTGTCGAGCAGTTGGACGACGGGATCGAAGACGGTCGCTACGTCGTTGCCCGGGCAACGACCCTCACCGATGGACTTGAGGCCATCGCCGAAGAGGAGCACGATGTCTGCGTCGTGGATCACCACATCGGAGTTCGAACCGGCTTCGACTTGCTCGCCAGCGTCACCACCGAGGAGAGAGACATCCCGATCGTCTTCGTCGCCCAAGCCGGTGATCACGGCACAGGTGTGACGGCAGTCGGAGCTGGAGCTTCGTGCTACATCGTCGAAGACGGCATCGGATCCGAACACCTGGATCAGTGTCTTCGCCAGGCCGTCGAGGAGCGAAGGACCCTGTCGCGTCTGGTCGGCGCAGGAGTAGCGATCGACGGTGGCACCCCGACGAAGGCCCAGATCTTCTCCCACATCGCCGAACGCCTCGGCAGTCCGGCTACCGCGATCCTTGAGTCGACCCGATCCTCGTTGGAGTCGCAACTCCCCGACCACGTAGCCGAGTCGCTAGCCGTCATCGAGGATCAGGTCGCCACGATCCTCACGCTGGCACACGATATCAACGACCTGTCGATGTTCGAATCGGGAAGCCTCCGATTCGATGCAACACCGTTCAGTCTGCGAGGCCTCGTCGCGGGCGTGAAACGGATATTCGGTTCGACTTCGGAGTCAGGCGACTTCGAGATCGTCGACAGGGTCTCGGCCCACGTGCCCAACTCTCTCATCGGCGACCCGGGCCGTCTCCGGCTCGTGCTTGTCCGATTCATTGACAACGTGGCCCGACGAAGCTGGTCCGATCGCGTCCTCCTGACGATCGACGCCGACGAGAACAGCACCGACATCGTCACGTTGCGCGTAGAGATCACGGCCATGGATACGTTCCCCGCGATCGAGCCTCCCATGGCCGAGATCGAGTCCGACGGAGCGGACGAGGAACTCCCCGAATTCCAGCACCACGCCGTGCTCGGGATACCGATCGCGCTGGAGACCATCGCTCTCATGGGCGGTCATGTCACCGTCGGCAGCGAGACAGGCCGGCCAGCGAGCATCCAGTTCACGATCAGGCTCGAGATCAGCAACGACGACGTGCGGTCCCGACCCATCGTCGATCGGCAGGCTTCATCCGATAGTCCGATCCTCATCATCGCGAACTCCCTGGCCGACCGCCGCTCGATTGTCAAGACCCTCGGAGACGCAGAATTGCCGCACATCGTCAATTCCAGTGTCGAGGATTGGAACGCTTCGACACACACCAACGGTGGCAGGGGCGTCGTGCCTGCATTGGCCGTCATCGCCTCCACTGACGATTCGTTCGCTACCTGTGACCAGTTCCGTGCTCTTGCCTCCGACATCCCGATCGTTGTGATCGCCTCAACCGGTCGGCGTGGTGATGCAGCCCGATGCCGCGACCACGATGTTGGAGGCTATCTGGCCCAACCTATTGACCCGGGCGATCTCGTTGACGTCATCAATGCCACATCCGCGCTTGTGTACTCCGGGGACACCTCGACGCTGGTCACGCGTCATTGGTTGCGAGAGGGACGCCGGAGCCTCCATGTGCTCGTTGTCGACGACAGCTCCACGAATCGATTCCTGATGACGCGCATGCTCGATCAGCGAGGCCATTCCACAGAATCGGCGTGTGACGGCGAAGATGCCGTTGAGATGTTCGAACGGGACACGTTCGACGTTGTGGTCATGGACATCATGATGCCGGGGATCGACGGCTACGAAGCAACCCGGATGATCCGTGCGAAGGATGCCGGATCGATCCGACAGCCGCTCATCGTCGGTGTTTCAGCGTTCTCCGACCAATCCACGGCGGATCGCAGTCGCAGCGCCGGCATGGACGCGATGGTGGAGAAACCCATCCGTCCCGATGACCTGTTCGCCCTGGTGGAGCAGCAAACGGCGCCAGGCTCCACCCGCGCTGGTTGACCGTCACGAAGACCCCGACCGGATCTTCTCCTACACAGACGCCCTGAC
>JAOZMA010000016.1 GCA_029934555.1 Acidimicrobiia bacterium
CGGCCGGCCGGTCATCGGTTGTCGGTATTCGGTAGTCGGTACAGAACACGAAGAGGTCGCACCCACAGGATGCGGCCTCTTCCGCGTCCACGACAGACCAGGAGTCCTGAGTCGGAATACTCTGCCGTCGACTGAATATGCCGCCGTAGGCGGTCTCGGAAGTACCGAGTACCGACGACCGAATACCGACTACCTGTCCAGCACCTTCCTCGCCACGGTGATAAATCCTGTATGTCCCACCATTCGGTGAGAGGGACGCACCGAGCGGCCGTTCACGGACCAATCGCGCATCATCACCTCGAAGGTGGATACTTCGATGAAGGTGCCCGTCTCGGCGATCGCCGCTCTCACCGTTTCGACCTGCGGCACGTTGGGAACGTAGCAGGCGAAGCCGCCTCCACCCGGAAGGTGTTCGGCCGCTGCCTCCACCACCTCCCAAGGTTCGGGTAGATCGAGCACGATCCGTTCCGGTCCGACTTCCTCGACCATGTCGACGACCTCGCCGACGCGCAGGTCTACCCAATCAGGCACGTCTCCGAAGAAACCGGCGATCCTGCTGCGAGCGAGGGTGGCATGGTCTGATCTCCGCTCGACGCTCACCACGCGACCCGTGGGTCCAACCGCTCTGGCAAGCATCATGGTGAGGCCTCCGGATCCCGTGCCTGCCTCGAGGACCGTCATCCCGGGGCCGATATCCGCCCACACCATCAGCGCTGCGGCATCTTTCGGGTACAGAACGTTCGCACCTCTTGACATCTTCAGGACGTAGTCGGCAAGGCGCGGCCGAACGACGGTGAGGAACGTGCCGCTGGTCGTCTTGAGTGAGGCGCCTTCCGGGGATCCGATGATCTCGTCGTGAGGCAGCGCTCCGCGATGTGAGTGGAAGCTCCGGCCCGGGATCAACTCGATGAGGTACCGCCGTCCTTTCACGTCGAACAGCAGGCAGGCATCCCCTGCGATGAACGGAGAGCCGGTGATCATCCTCCGAGAGCGGGGATGATCGCCACGGCAAGCGACAGAACCATCGTCGCGACGATGACCCAGATGATGATCTTCGTCCATTTCTGGCTACTGCGCATCTCGTGGGTCCTAAGGGAGTGGGGTCGTTTCGGCGATGATACGCCGTCCCTGCTTGACACGAATGGTCATGCCCTGGTCGACGTTGAGCGAGGTCTTGTAGATCAACTCCTTGACACGCCGCCGTTGCAGGAATCCATACAACAGCATGCTGGCGCCCATTCCTGCGCCAAGAGCGTCATGCTCCCTCAAGCCGTGGTAGAGACCCTTCCCACCGATCCGGATCGTCTTGTCAATCCGCTGCAGGAGCCAATGACGCGTGAAATCGCCCAGTACACTCATACGGTTTGGTAGACCTCAACGTGAATTCGGCGACGACTCGATCTCCACATGCTGTACGCGACGATCGCGACCACGATCACCGTCGCACCGACCACATAGAGTCTGATGTTCCGCTTCGCTTCGTCCTCAGTCTCGACGACGACGTCTTCGATCTCTCTCAGTTTGCCTTCGAGATCATTACGGGTGATGGTCATGTCACGCCTCCCGTCTGTGCGGCGGGCTCTTCCGGTTCGGAGCTCGGTCCCGCCTTGACCACGATCGCAGCGACGATCACCAATACGACGACCGTGATCACGTAACCGAGGGACTCCCAGTACGGACCCTCCGGCAAGACACTGATGAGTCCCCGCATTCCGGCGACTCCGATGAGGAGCACGGCAATCGACCACAAAGCGGCAGCGCCGACCGAGTATCCGGCGAACCGTCCCAGCTTCTTCGCCTGCCCGACGGTCTCCTGGAGCAGATACTCCTTGGAGAGCTCCCAGAACTGGATGATCAGCCCCGGAAGGTCCTGCAACTTGGCCATGTCTGTTCCTTAACGTGTTCGAGTGAGTCACAGGCTAATCGCATTCGGAACGGTCGTGCTCCCTTCCTGTCCTCGGGTACCATCCGGTTCAGAATGGACTCGGGAACACTCGGCCAAGACCCAACCGACGATCCGCTTGGGGTGAAGGGACGCCGCACTGCGCGCCGCAACATGGTCCCCCTCGTCGGCGGCCAGGCAGTGTCCCTCTTCGGCGACTACATCGCTTTCTTCTCACTCCCCTACTTCGTTCTCGCTCTCACCCGTCAGCCCCTCGACCTGGGTCTGACGGCCGCCGCCGAGACGCTGCCGATGTTCTTGTTTGGCCTGATGGCGGGGGTCTTCTTGGATCGCATCCGCAGCCTGAAGTCGGCCCTGGTATCCGTCGATCTGGTGCGGGCCGCCGTCTTCATCGCCCTGGCGTTCGCTGCAGCGAACGGCGCCGGGACCCGGTGGCTCGTCTTCGGCGTGGCGTTCGTGATCGGGACCATGTCGGTGTTCTTCGACTCCGGTTTGCAAGCCTGGATGCCGTCGGTCGTCGACGACGACATGCTGATCGACGCCAACTCACACCTCGCGGTCGCTCGTATGGTGACGCTCAGCATCGGCCCGCTCGCCGGAGGCATGCTCATCGCGTTCAGCGGTGGGTTCGCGATCGCGTTCCTCATCAACGCGATGACCTTCCTCATCTCGGCTCTGTTCCTCTCACGGGTACGCGTCGTTCATGAACGTCCCCTGGCGATCCGCGAACCTTTCATGGATTCGCTCACGGAGGGTCTGAAGTACCTGCTCGGGGACCCCCGGCTCAAGTGGGCCACCCTGGGAGGAACACTCACGAATCTCGTCTTCCAGCCGCTTGAGGCGTTACTGGTCTTGTTCGTCGTCACGGAGATCCTCGACCTCCCTGCAGGCTCCATCGGTGACCTCACGACCGTAGGGGTCAGCATCGGGATCTTCTACGCCCTGAACGCCGCGATCGGTGCCATCGGCGCCGCCCTCGCCCCACGGGTGTCCACCACCGTCCCGCTCGGAACGATGTACGTGACCGGCCTCTTTCTCGTCGGGGGTGGCTTCCTCGCCCTGTCCATCATGAGATCGTTCTGGGCGGTGATCCCCGCAGGCCTGGCTTTCGCCGGTATGGCATGGGTCAACGTCGCTCTCGTAACGATGCGTCAGCGACTCACCCCAACCGAACTTCTCGGTCGCGTCATTGCTGCATCGCGAACGCTTGCCTGGATCGGCCTCCCCGTCGGTGCTGCCCTCGGCGGCATGATCGCCGGTTACGTCGGGGTAGTCCCCGTCTACGTGGTCGGCTCGATTCTCGTGATCCTCATCGCCGCCTTCCTCCTCACAACGCCGCTGGTAAGAGACCCCGTGATGGCAGATCCGGAAGGGTGAGTTACGAGTCGCCAGACGCCAGTCGCCAGCTAGAACCTGCCAGCAGAGAGTCTCCAGACCCCAGTCCCCGATCAAGAGCCCCGAACGGCTCCGTACGGAATACCGAATACGGACTACGGAATACGGACTACGGAATACGGACCACGGAATACACCGCCGCAGGCGGTCAATCAGTATTTCCGCCGCTTCTTCACGCGCATTCCTCGACGGCTCTTCACCATCCAACCGATGGCGAAGCCCAGGGCCGCTGCGAGCACGATCCAGATGATGATCTGTGAGCCGACGTACAGCACCTACTCCTCCAGAGCGATGAACTCGATGCGCCGGTTCTTCTGCCGGCCCTCTTCCGTTGAGTTATCCGCGATCGGACGTGTATCACCGTAGCCGACGGCGATGAAGCGATTCGAATCCTCACCCTGTTCCACGAAATAGCCAACAACGGCCCGCGCACGGCGGAACGACAGCTCCAGGTTCCGTTCGGGCGATCCCTGGGCATCCGCGTGACCTTCGATCCTGATCGACACGGCAGAGAACTCTCTCAGCGGAACCAGGAGTTCGTCGAGGAGCGCTGTTCCGACTTCTGTGAGCTCGTCGCTGGCGAACTCGAACTCGACAACCTTGCCCTCGATCAGTTCGGCCAGCGTCCGCTCGAGCTCCTCAACTTCTTCCCTGGTCGGAGGTGGTGGCTTCTCTGGTCCGAGCACGCCGTCGGTGAGATCGAATCCGACAACCTGGAGAGCGGCGATGAAGTCCTCAGAAGCGACGGTGAGGTCATATTTCTCTTGCCGCGTCTCGGTCTTGCCTTCAGTCGTAACGACTTCGCCCAGAGGATTGATCCTGACGGCGCCCTTCTCCAACCCGTCCGCAAGCGAACCGACGAGGGCCACGCTCTTCCCTATCCACTCGTCTTCAGAGGCGAGACCTTCGACGATCTGAACTTCGCCGACGTCAACGGTGGCGAATCGCACCGACCCTTCCGTCGTCTCGAGGGCACCGAGCGAATCGCTGACGAACACCAGCTGATCCTCTGTCGATAGATCGCCACGTACGGTCACCGCATCGCCGGTCCAGGCGAAGACGACCGGAGCACCAACGACCTCACCGGACACGAGCTCGGTGGCGGCGACTTCCCACACTCCGCTCACGTCGACGGAAGCCACTCCCGTGGTAGCGGCAACAGCTTGTTCGGCCGATGCGATGTCCTGGCCCTCGGTGTATTGGCCCTTCAGCGCGACTGCGAGTCCCGTGGCGTCGGCGCTGATATCGCCGAATCCGGCGAATCGAAGCGTCTGCTCGGATCGAGCCTCCAGATCCGATTCGACGGAACGCGTGCCGAGGAAGACGGCAAGAGCGGTGAACACGATGAAGATCAGGACCACACCGGCGATGAAGGCGGCCCATGATGCGGCGGGCTCATCGTCGACGCGTGCGTTGAATCCCGGCGGTGCAGCGGATGATCGCTGGGCCGGGGTGCGGTCGAGCTGTTGGAGTCTTTTCGTCGTTTTCGTCTTGCGCGCCATGTTCCCTCAGGATGCTACCGACTCCGCCGGTAACCGTCACGCCCCGGTCGGCACTCGCCTTCGGTCGTCAACCGACTTCGATCGACGACTCGTCGAGAACGACCCTGATAGCCTCGTGGTCACGGAGAGCGTTCGTCAACATGTCTCCCGTCGCCTCTTTCAGAGAGCGAAGGCTGCGCGCCAGCTCCTCGTACTCGTCGCGGCTCTTGGCGAGGCGTTCGATGGAGCGCTTGCGTTCCGTCTCGTACACCTCCGAGGCCTGTTCGGTGGCTTCCGCCAGTACCGCTTCGGCATCGGTTCTCGCCTTCTCGACAAGCAGTTCTGACTCGGATGCGGCCTCCAAGCGAACGCTGTTCGCGTCGTCTCGCGCCGCGGCCACCTCGGCCTCCACGAGGCGGGTGGCGTCGGCTCGAATCGCTTCGGCTTCAGCACGGATGGCCTCTGCCTCTTCCGCTGCAGCCTCGAGACGGGCCTGGGCTTGGAGAAGGAGGCCTTCGGCATCCTTCCGTGCCTTGTCCGCCGTCGCCTGCGGTTCTGCCAGGAGCTTGGCAGACTCGATCTCCGCATCACGGAGCATCACAGACGCCCGCTCTTCGGCTTCGGAGAGGAGCTTGTGCTTGGCCTGGGCCGCTGCGACGTAGGCGGACTCTACAGAATCCTCGACTTCGGCCTTCCCCACTCGCCGGCGCTCAAGTTCGCGCTTCTGGATGAGGGCGTCCCGCAGGTTCTCTTCGAGAACGGAGATCGACGCGGCGAGTTCCTTGAGAAACAGGTCGACCTGATCGCGGTCGTACCCGCGGCGTCCAAGATCGAATGACTGACGTCCGACCGACTCTGTCAGCGAGTCCACTGTCGACCTCCTCGATCGCGTTGCTCCCCCAGCATGCCGGGCAGTCTATGACGGCTACTCTCGGTGGTCAACCGCTTCTCGATGGCCACGCCCCGTGGATCAGGTCGGCCGGCTCATCGGGCACCTCGGTGAGGAACGTAGGAGCGTCGCCCGACGGGAGTAGCCTGCACGCATGATCGGAGCGCTCCTGGCAACCCTCGGTGCCGGCGACTGCGAAGCACTCGGTGGTGGCTGGCTGATTCAACCGGTGGCTGCTTGGACGAGCCTCGCATACGCAGTCGTCGGACTTGTGCTGATTGTGTCTGCGACCGCAACATCGGTTCGGGAGCGCAGGCTTCGTATCGTTTTCGGTCTCCTGCTCATCGGAACCGGCATCGGCAGCTTCCTCTACCACGGCCCCCAACCCGCGATCGCAGGATTCACCCACGACATCACGTTCCTCACGACCTTGTGGTTCCTGATCATCATGAACCCGGCGATGCCATACGGACTTCGACGCGGATGGGCATGGGGGGCTGTTGCAACGATCTCCGCCTCCACGGCAGTGGTTCTCCTCATCGCTCCGACGTCGACGAACGTTCTCACAGCCATCTCCATCATCGCGCTGGTGATCTCAGACTTCCTCGTGCGTCGTGTCGGTGGAATCGACGGTCGCTGGTACGCAACGGCACTTCTGCTCTTCGCTGGTGCGATCATCTTCAATGTCCTCGGTCGCACCGGGGCGCCGACCTGTACTCCGGATCACGCGTTCCAATTCCATGGTGTGTGGCACGTTCTATCTGCAGTAGCGTTCGGTGCCTACTTCATCGCCACGACCCGACCACGAAATCAGGAGCCACTCCGTTGACACTGCCCGTCGAATACGCCGATGTCGAAGCGGCTGCGCTTCGTATCGCCCCGTTCGTTCACCGCACACCGGTGTTCACGTCAGCGACCCTTGATCGGGAGTTGGGTGCCAGTGTGTTCTTCAAAGCGGAGAATCTGCAGAAGATCGGAGCGTTCAAGGCGCGCGGTGCAACGAACGCTGTCCTGCAGCTCCCTGACGACGTTTCGGCCGTGGTCACCCACTCGTCTGGCAACCACGGCCAAGCCGTCGCCTACGCAGCGGCGATCCGCAGCCTGCCTGCGTGGATCGTCATGCCACGAACCGCTCCCCAGCTCAAGATCGACGCTGTCCGCTCATACGGGGCTGAGATCGTCCTGTGTGACCATGCCGACCGGGAGACCACCGCCGCCGAAGTCATCCAACGTACCGGTGCAGTCCTGATCCACCCCTTCGACAACCCGGCGGTTATCGCCGGACAAGGCACTGCCACGCTCGAACTCTTGGAGCAAGTGGGCGGCCTCGATGTGATCGTCACCCCCATCGGTGGAGGCGGGCTGCTCTCCGGTGCTGCGACCGTGGCCGCGGCGCAAGAGCGGGCGATCTCCGTTATCGGTGCGGAGCCGTTCGCGGTCGACGAAGCGTTTCGGTCGCTCCGATCGGGTCGACGGCTCGCGGGGGTTGTTGATCCCGTCACGCTGGCGGACGGGCTTCTGACGGGGATCGGCGCCAGGCCGTTCGCTATCCTGACGGCTCTTGGGACAGATGTCATCCGTGTGACGGAGACGTCGATTCTCGAAGCCGCATTGTTCCATCTCCAGCGGATGAAGCTCGTCGTCGAGCCGTCCGGCGCTACACCGCTCGCTGCCCTCAGAACGGAGCCGGCACGATTCGCCGACCGTCGTGTCGGCGTCATCATCTCGGGCGGCAACACGGATCTGTCATGGCTGGAGGCAGCGAACCGTCTCTGACAACGTCCGGTTCAGGTCGCTCCCGGGAACCAGTCTTTCAGGAGGAACACCTTCCGTGTTGAGACCGCGTCGACCATCAGATAGCCGGGGATGTCCTTCACCGACCTGGCTACCTTCTCGGGCCGGGCGCCCGTTGCAACGGGCCGTCCTTCCGAGAGGTCACACACCTCCTGGGCACGTGCCGACATCTCGGCCGTTCCGATTCTCCTGGCGTAGTCGATGATGTCCTGCTTCGGGAGGCCAAGGAGCGGCCGGAAGATCGGAATCTTTGATTCCTCGGAGACTGCGACCAGGTGCGGCAGTGTTTGCGACGAGACCTGGCCCATGGAGTCGCCCATCAGCAGCGCAAGGATCTCTCGCTCCTGGGCGATCTGAGATGCTGCCCTGGCCATCAGGACCTTCAGCGCTACCTGGCGCATTCGAACGTCGACATGTTCGAGCAGTGCTTCTTTCACCGGCTGGAATTCGACGACGTGAACGATCGGGTCGGTGCCGTATCCCCATCGCTCCCACAGCGAGCGGGCGACCGCCACCGCGTGATCGGATTGCGAGCACGACAGCGTGAAGTGAACGAACTCGACCGGGCATCCCCTGGACATCATCATCCACGCGGCCACGACGGAGTCGAAACCGCCCGAGATCAGGCAGAGGACGGGCTCCTGTGTGCCGACGGGGAGCCCGGCCGGGCCGCGATGGTGAGCGACCATGACGAAGGCCCTGTCATCGAGAACCATGACGTCGACCGTCTCCTGCGGGTCATCCAGGTTCACCGTCCCTCCTGCTTCGACCAGCAGAGCTCCGGATCTCGAGGCGAGATCGTACGATTTCCATGGATGGTTCCCCCGCCGCTTGACTCTCACGCCGAACGTTCGACCGGAGACGCGATCGCGGGTCAGGCGTGCGACCTCGGATGCGAGATCATCGAGATCGTCCGCTGCGAGCTCCACCATCTCATCGACGGACGCTATGCCGAACACCCTCGTTGCACGCTCCACGACCTCTTCGGTTCTCTCTCCCGGGTCAAGCGCGAATCGATGGGATCCCAGACGCTCGAGTGCCGCTTCGCAGCCCGCTTCGTCCAATGCCAGTTGGAGGCTCGAGAGGACGCGCTTGATCATTCGCGGCTGCGTGCGCCGCGATTTGAGGAAGATGTCACCCGAGAGGGTGAAGTGGATCATGTCGACTCCCCGGTCTCTCGATGCTCAAGGATACGGACCGTTGATCCGTTCGTCCGGATCATGGGTTCATGTCCAGCGAGGCGATGTTCGGATCTCTACGAGCGATGGCCCGTCGTCGATCTGGAGAGCCTCTCTCAGTACGGGTTCGAGGTCATCCGGCTCGTCGACACGGAACCCCCGGCCGCCACAGAGCTCGGCGAACGCTGCGAAGTCGGGGTTGACGAGGTCCGTCTGCCACACGGGACGCAGTGCAGCGACCTGCTCGCGGCTGATCTTGGCGAGTTCATCGTTGTTCAAGACGATGTGTGTGATCGGCATGGCGTACTTGACGGCTGTGGTGAACTCCGCGAGATACTGGCCGAGACCACCGTCTCCAGAGATCGAGATGATCGGCCGGTCACCGTTGGTGGCGGCGAACGCCCCCATCGCAGCCGGCAGGGCGAAACCGATGGACCCGAGATAGCCGGACATGAGGACGTCCTGCTCTCCCCTGGACTCGAAGTAGTGGCCGAAGGCGTACGTGTTGTTGCCGACGTCGACGGCGATCACGGCGTCTTCCGGCACCAGCCTCGACAGCACTTCGAAGACACGGGCGGGGTGCATCCAACCACGCTCATCCGTCTGGCCGGCCCGTCGCTCCTTCTCCGTCCGCCAGAGCTTCCATCGGTCGGCGATGGCTCTCCGAACGTCGGCGCGGTCTCGGTTCGGCAGATGCTGGTCGATGCGATCGAGGAAGACACCGATATCTCCCTGGATCGGAAGATCGACGGGGTGGAACTTGCCGAGCGTCATCCGGTCCACATCGACCTGGATCGTGGTCTTCTTCTCTGAGATCCCCGTGTGGTTCGAGAACGATGCACCGAGCACGAGAAGGACGTCAGCCTGGGCGATGGTGGCGGCCGCCACCCGCGTACCCGACCGGCCGAGGGTGCCGCATGCCAGGGGATGGCCATCGCCGATCAGACCCTTCGCTTTGAAGGTCGTGATAACCGGGATGTCGAGCTTCTCGGCCAGGCGGATCACGCCCGCCCGATGGACCCGGGCACCGTTGCCTGCCACGATGACGGGGCTCTTCGCTCCCATCAGCAACTCGACCGCCTGCTCCACGTCCTCTCGCCTCGGCTCCACGCGTGGGTCGGCGAGCCGGCCGGCCCTCGGTCGTTCTGGCGGATTCTCGAGGCCCGACATCTCCTGCACCTCGTCGGGGAAGATCAGGTGACCGACGGACCGTTCGACGATGGCGTGCTTCAACGCCAGCGCCATCAGCTCGGTCGCATTCTCAGGCACGAGCACCGTCTGGCTCCACGCGGTCACCGCTTCGAACGCGCGGTCGAGTGGGACCTCTTGGAACGCCCCGGGACCGAGCACCTGGGTGTTCACCTGCCCGGTCAGCGCCAGCACGGGCGCCCGATCGACGTTGGCGTCCCAGAGGCCGGTGAGGAGGTTCGTTGCACCGGGTCCTGCGATCGAGAAGCAAGCGGCAGGTCTTCCGGTGAGCTTCCCGTAGGCAGACGCTGCGAACGATGCAGCGCCTTCGTGGCGAACGCCGAAGTACCGCAATCGGCCATCGTCCTCCGCACGTCTCAGGGCATCCGCAAGGCCGAGGTTCGAATGACCCACCATGCCGAAGACCGTGTCGATCCCCCAGTCCGTCATCACGGTCACCATCTGGTCCATCAACGTCTCGTGTTCGACGACGATGGGGAGTCCGACGCTCACGGCGTCGTCGGTCTGTCGAACCGGGAACGGAGTCGCTGCATCGTCGTACCCGCCCGGAGGTGCACCTGTTACGGGGTCGTACTCAAATCCATGCCACGGGCAGATCAACCACCCGTCTTCGATCGTGCCTTCTCCGAGCGGCCCGCCCTGATGGGGGCACCGATTGTCGAGAGCACTGAGACCCGCCCCGGTCCTGGTCATGCAGATCGAGCGACCGCCGGCGATCACCGCCGTTACCTCGCCATTTCCGAGGTCCTCGACGTCGACCTCGTGCCAGCGAACGTCGTCCATACGGTCTCTCCCTCCGGGTCCCCTCCGCTCAACGGTAGACCGCGGCCCATGATTCCGCGTTGAATCGCGATTCAGTGTCTGGACCCGGAATGAACAATGACACCAAGGAGTGGTGTCCTTGGTGTCATTGGTGTCGGAGAGAAGACTCGAACTTCCACAAGGTTTCCCTTACATGGCCCTCAACCATGCGCGTCTACCAATTCCGCCACTCCGACGTAGCGAGCACGAGTATAGGAAGCCCGAGGGCGAACCGACGACGGGGATCTAGTAGACCTTCTCGACTTCCGGGAAGAAACAGGCAACCCAGTGACCGGGTTCCAGCTCCTTGAACTCCGGTTCATCGACGTCACACTTGCCCGATACCGCCTTCGGGCAACGGGTATTGAACCGACACCCCGGCGGCGGATTGGCAGGGGAAGGGATGTCGCCTTCGAGGAGCATTCGTTTCCTGTTCGATTCGATGTGCGGGTCAGGAATCGGAACGGCGGACATGAGGGCATGTGTGTACGGATGCATCGGCCGGTCATACAGCGCATCGCGACCTGCCATCTCAACGATCTTCCCCAAGTACATCACAGCGACCCGATCAGAGATGTGCCGGACCACAGAGAGGTCGTGAGCGATGAACAGGTACGTCAGATCGAACTCGTCCTGCAGGTCATCCATGAGGTTGAGCACCTGGGCCTGGATCGAGACGTCGAGGGCTGAGACCGGTTCGTCGAGCACCATGAAAGATGGATTGAGGGCAAGGGCCCGGGCCACGCCGATCCGTTGCCGTTGGCCTCCGGAGAACTCGTGCGGATAGCGGTTCGCGTGCTCGGGGCTCAGGCCGACCACCTTCAACAGGTCTTTGACCTTGTCGAGGCGCTCCTGCTTCGATCCCTCTCCGTAGACGGTGAGCGGTTCGGCGATGATCGTGGCGACCGTCATGCGTGGGTTCAGCGAAGCGTACGGATCCTGGAACACGATCTGCATGTTCCTGCGCACCTGGCGCATGGTGTCCTTCTTCGCCGTAGCTACGTTGACGATCTCCTCATCCTCTGTCTCGAGTCGGAACCACACGTCGCCGGAGGTCGGCTGGAGCAGACGGAGCACAGATCGGGCCGTCGTCGACTTGCCGCAACCCGACTCGCCGACGAGCCCGAGTGTCTCACCCTTCTTGATCTCGAAGGAGATATCCGACACGGCCTGCACGGCGCCCACCTGTTTCCTGAAGAACACCCCTTTGGTGATCGGGAATTCCTTGACCAGATGGTTCACACGCAGGATCACGTCATCCGGTAGATCCGATGCGTCGGTAGTCGCCACGCTATCGGCTGTGGGGTCGCTCTTGGTATCCGTCACAGCGAGCCCTCCTCACCTTCGACTTGGTCCATTGCGGATCTCTGCGCTTCGATCCCCTCGACGTCGGCCTCCTGCAGATCCAGATCCACGTCGGTGAGATCCGAATCCGTGGCTGCCGCCGGCTCAACAGTCGGCGCGGCATCGGCTTTGAGCTCTTTCAGATTCAGCTCTTCGGCATGATGACATGCCGCCATCTGACCGGGGTTGCCCACCGGACGCAGGGCCGGCAGTACCTGTCCACAGATCTCGGTGGCGAAGCCGCAGCGGGGTCGGAAGCGACAGCCTCTCGGAAGATCGATGACCGATGGCGGAGATCCAGGAATGGAGTAGAGACGATGCTGCTGCTCGTCGTCCAATCGGGTCATCGATTCGAGCAGACCCCACGTGTACGGGTGCTGCGGGTTGTAGTAGATGTCGTCGATCGTCCCCGATTCGACGATGCCCCCGGCGTACATGACTTGAAGGTCGTTGCAGAAACCGGCGACCACGCCAAGGTCGTGGGTGATGAGCATCACTGCGGTACCCCGCTCCTCGGCGAGTTCCAGCATCAGGTCCATGATCTGCGCCTGCGTCGTCACGTCGAGCGCGGTCGTCGGCTCATCCGCGATAAGGAGATCCGGATTGCAGGAGAGCCCCATGGCGATCATGATCCTCTGGCGCATGCCACCCGAGTACTGGTGCGGATAGTCCAGCATCTGTGCCTTGGCGTTCGGGATGTGAACGTCTTCGATGGCCTGTATGGCGATCTCCCGAGCCTCGGATCGATTGACGTCCTGGTGCAGGAGGATCGTCTCCATCAATTGGTCGCCGATCGTGTAGACCGGGTTCAAGGCCGTCATCGGATCCTGGAAGATCATCGCGATCTGACCGCCACGGACACTCTGCAGCTCGTCCTCATCGAGTTCCAGAAGGTTCCGACCTTTGAACATGACTCGGCCGGTCACGATCTGGCCGGCGGGCGGTTCGATCAGCCCCATGACGGAGAGAGCCGTCACCGACTTCCCGGACCCCGACTCACCGACGACACCGAGGCGCTGCCCCGGCATCATGGAGAATGAGATGCCGTCCACGGCGCGGACGATCCCTTCTTCGGTGGTGAAGTACGTTCGGAGATCGTCGACTTCGAGCAGCGGTTCGGTCACAGGATCCCTACTTCCTTTCGATCGTCTGCGTCGGGTCGAGAGCGTCACGCAGACCGTCGCCGAGGAAGTTGATCGAGAGCACGGTGACGATGAGCGCCGAGGCCGAGAACACCAGTTCCCACCAGAAACCGCGTACGGCGAGACGCCCACCCTCGGCCGCCATGCCGCCCCACGTCGGCGTGGGTGGCGGAACACCGAATCCGAGGAAGGACAGCGCCGCCTCGACGATGATGGCGATACCGACGATCAGCGTTGTTTGCACGATGATCGGACTCATCGCGTTCGGGAGGATGTGACGGAACACGATCCGGCGGTCGCTTGCGCCTGCCGCTCGTGCAGCCTCAACGAATTCCTTCTCACGCAACGACATGAACTCCGCTCGCACGATCCGTGCAAGACCGCCCCATGAGAGGATGCCCAGAAGAAGCGCGATACCCATCGGTCCCCGCGTTATCCAGTCCGGTAAGAAGTCCATCTCCGGAAGGATGCGTCCAACCACGATCGCGATCGGAAGGAGCGGCAGCCCGAGAACCAAATCCGTGAATCGCATCAGCGATTGATCCACACCGCCCGGGTAATAGCCAGCGATCGATCCGATCATGGTGCCGAGGAACGCGACCATCAGACCCGTGACGAAACCGACGGTGAGGCTCGCCCGGCCACCGTAGATGACTCGTGTGAAGACGCCACGTCCGAGGTCGTCCGATCCGAAGATCAGCGCCGTAGCGCTCGCCGGTACGGCTTGTTCCCCGGGGGGCAGGACGCTGACCGTGCCATCGCTCAGTCTGGGAGGGATATTCCTGAGCGAGCGGCCTCCATCGTCGACGAGACGCACGAGCGGGTCGTCGATCCATCCCGCCGACTCCATCAACGGAGCAAGGACCACGACCATGATGATGAATGCGAGGATGCCCGCGGAGATCATCGCCAGTCGATGACGACGCAGGCGCGTCCAGAACAAGTCCCACTGGGTGATCGGCTCGACCGCCATGCCCTCGGCGTCATCGAGGAACGGAGACTCGCTGGGTTCTTCGACCGCTCCGACGAAGCTGCCGCTCGGGGGGGGTGGCTCAGTCATACCGGACTCTCGGGTCCATGACCCCATAGAGGATGTCTGCAACGACGTTCATGATCACGATCATGATCCCGATGAGCATGACGATCGCCATGACAACGGGGTAGTCGATCGTTCCGATCGCCGTGATGTAGAGGCGACCGATTCCGGGCCAGCCGAAGATCGTCTCGGTGATGATCGCCCCGCCGATCATGAAGGCGATGTCGAGTGAAACGAGCGTCACGACGGGGATCATGGCGTTGCGAAGTGCATGCTTCACGATGACCTTGCTCCGTGGCAGACCCTTCGCCTTGGCGGTACGCAGGTAGTCGCTGTGGAGAACTTCGAGCATCGATGCCCGCTGGAAACGCGCGTAGCCGGCAAGGGAGATCAACGCGATCGACACGGCGGGTAAGACGAGGTGTCGAAGGGTGTCCCCGATCTTTCCAGCAACGGACAACGTGTCATAGTTCGAACTGTTCATCCCTGCGACGTAGAAGAGCTTGACGCCCGTCCACCGCTCGAAGTAGAGGGCGAAGATGAGCTGAAGCCCCACACCGATGATGAAGATCGGAGTTGAGAAGAAGACGAACGAGGCGGTCGTGCCGAGTTGATCGAAGAAGGAGTATTGGCGAACCGCCTGATAGATCCCGAGGGGGACTCCGATGATGAGAGCGAGGAACAGCGCCGAGAGCCCGAGGCGGAACGTGGCTCCGACCCTCCCGAACACGAGATCCCACACGTCGCCGGCCCCCTGGAACGAGATGCCCCAGTTGAACTTGATCGTGATGTTGACGAAGACGATATACATGGCGATGGCCCAGACACCCAGGATCGCAGCGCCTTTCCAATGGGACTTCATGAGCTTGCCGAGCACAACCGTGGCCACGACCGCAGCGCCGATGGCTACGAACGGCAACATGTTGTGCACTGAGAACTCCGACACCGTCAGATAGTTCTTCAACCACGTGACGTACTGCCTCCAGATCGGCTGGTCGAGACCCCAGAGCTCCGTGAGTTGCTGGATCACCGGCTGCATGCGCGGGTTCAGCTTGAGACGGTCGAGCGGTCCGCCACCGGAGAGTTGGAGCAGCGTGAACACGATCATGCTCAGCGCAAGGAGCGTTACAAGTCCGTAGACCAGACGTCTTGTGATGTACGAGAGCACCGGAGCCTCCAGCTCATGATCGACGCAACTATACCGCTTGCCGCGAACGAAGGTGCGCTCCAACCCATGGCCCCACGCGAGTTGTCAATGCCTCCGCTCCGAGACGAGAAAAGGGGCCCCGGAGGGCCCCTCTCTCATCGATTCATCGATCAGGTATTAGACGTCAGTCCTATACCAGTCTTCGATATTCCATGTGTGCCCTGCCTGGGACGGATTGTGCTTGAAGCCACCAATCTCGTCTTCCCACACGGCAGCGGTCACGAGCCGCGCATAGAGCGGGTGCATGACGGCGTTGTCGGCCAGGATGTTCTCGGCCTCTGCGATGAGAGCCGCCAGTTCATCCGGATCAACCGTCTCGTTCATCTCGTCACGGATCTCCGCAAAGCGAGCGCTCGCGTCGGTTGCCTCGGCACCTTCAGCCGTTACACCGTAGCGGTAGTAGTTGCCGCCGTCCGGTGGTGGTGCCTCAGGATCCCACACGTCGTGGATGCCGATGAGACCGGCCAGGCCGGGAGTACCGACCCATGCCCACTCACCAAGGTCCCACTTGCCGTTGTCGAGCGTCTCACCGAAGAAGAGCGCAGAATCCTGCAACTCGTTCGTGTAAGGCATGTCCGCAGCTGCGAACATCTCAACGAAGAGCTCGGACA
>JAOZMA010000227.1:0-1116 GCA_029934555.1 Acidimicrobiia bacterium
CGCACGACGATCGTCCGATGATTCCGACCTTCTCTGTCTTCAGGAGATGGCGAGGGCTCTTCAGGCTGGCGACCGGCGACTAGCGACTGGCGACCTCTTTGACCCCCTCCGCCTCCTCCGTCGGCAACTCCCCCGGAGGGGGAGGATGATGGGGAGGAAGCCGTCAGGAGCTCCAGCGACGCTTCGATGCGATCGGCACCAAATCCGGTGACGACGACGATCCGATCAACGGCACTCGACTCGACCGCTGAGATCGTCGCGTTGAGCACCGTCGAACCCCGGTACGGGAGCAGGAGCTTCGGCTCCCCCATGCGTTCGGAAGCCCCCGCAGCAAGTACGACCGCTGTGATCGACGACATCACTCAGATTCCGATTATGTCCTCGGGGAGCACGGGGACTCTGGTCAAGTCCTTCCCCGTCGCAGCCCGAATCGCAGCGACGACCGCTGGTGTTGAGCTGATCGTTGGAGATTCCCCGATGCCCTTCGCCCCGAAGGGACCGAAGTGGTCGCCCTCCTCGATGACTCTCGTGTTGACGGAAGGGGCATCCACGAAGGTCGGAATCAAGTAGTCGGTGAACGTCGGGTTCTTGATGACTCCATCATCGACAACGAGCTGCTCCATCACGGCGAGGCCCACGCCCTGCAGCGTGCCACCCTCGAGTTGGCCGACGATCGCCTGGGGGTTGAGCGCCTTGCCAACGTCCTGGGCCGTGTCCACCTGAACAACGCGCACGAGGCCAAGTTCCGGATCAACGTCGACAACCGCCCTGTGTGCAGAGACGACGAATCCTGCGTGGATGTCGCCTTGACCGTTCTCGTCGGGAGGGAACGTCTCCGGGTGCCGGAACTGCACGAGGTGCTCGACGGGTCCGTCTTCACAGATCTGAGCGATGGTCGCGATCAGTTGGTCGCCGAGGTAGACGCCGTCCTCTCGCAGTTCGTCGCCACCGTGGGCTTCGAGGATCTTGTCGCGCAGTCCGACGGACGCAGCATGCACCGCTCCCCCCGTCATCTGCGTCTGGCGTGAAGCCGAGGTCGACCCGGCCGAACCGATCTGTGACGTGTCGTCCCACACGACCTCCACGTCATCCGTCCCGAGGACGGTCCTTGCGATC
>JAOZMA010000227.1:1126-4038 GCA_029934555.1 Acidimicrobiia bacterium
GCGATCTGTGGGCACACGGTGACCAGACCCTGGCCCACTTCCATCGCTGCGGTGTGAATCTCCACGCCGTCCGTGGTCATGATCGCGCGGGCTTCCGAGAAGTCGTCGAAGCCCTCGGAGAATGCAAGATTCTTGATGTTGACGGCGTAGCCGACCCCGCGCACGACGGCAGATGCCGGCGTTGTGAGCCCGGTCCCACCCGGCAACAACCGGGGGTCATCCTCGATCGTTTCGTCCGGGAGTGGGATCGACTCGACCGCGTCGATCACGCCGACCGTCGGGAGTGATCCCTCAATGATCTGCCCGGATGTCGCGAGAGGATCCCCTGCAGCGAGCGCATTGCGGCGTCGCAGCTCGAGCGGATCCATGTCGAGCGCCTCGGCAAGACGATCCATCTGCATCTCAGACGCGAAACCGCTCTGCACCGCACCGAATCCGCGCATCGCACCACACGGTGGATTGTTCGTCTTCACAGCCGAGGCTTCGACGAACACGTTGTCGCAGTTGTACGGCCCGACCACGAAGTAGGCGGCGTTGGCGATCACAGCGCGACTCGTGTGTGCGTATGCGCCTCCGTCGAGAATGAGACGGGCCTCCACCTTTACGAGTTTCCCATCGTCATCGGCTTCGTGGCGATACCACATGCGCGATGGGTGCCGCTTCACGTGGCCGACGAACGACTCGGAACGGTCGTATGTCATCTTCACGGGACGGCCGGTTGCCAGCGAGAGCATGGCGACATGGATGTGCAACGAGATGTCCTCACGGGACCCGAAAGCGCCGCCGATCCCTGCAGGGTGGCAACGAATCTGGTCCGGCTCCATGGCGAGACAAGTGATGATCTGTCGATGGTCGACGTGGATCCACTGGCTCGTGACGTACAGATCGAGTCCACCCTCACCGTCGGGGATGGCCAACCCGGCCTCGGGCCCGAGTGGAGCCTGATCCTGCGTTGCGGTCTCGTAGAAACCTTCGATGACGATCGATCCGGTTGCATCCGGATCTCCACGACGAACCGTCAGATCCCGGAACGTCGAACCTTCCTCCGCGGCCTTGTCTGGATCGACGAAAGGTGCCAGTGGCTCCCACTCGACCACGATCGCGGCAGCGCCGCGTCTGGCAGCCTCCTCGTCATCGGCGGCCACGATGGCTACCGGCTCGCCCCAGTAGCGGGCCACACCATCGCAGAGCACCGGCTGATCCTGCTCCTCTTGTCCGAACAGCGGTTCACCGGGGACGTCGTCCTGAGTCAGCACCGCACGAACGCCCGGCACAGCAAGTGCAGGAGCGGTGTCGAGTTTGACGAGCCGGGCGTGGGCATAAGGGCTGCGCACCGTGGCACCCCACAGCATGTCCTCTGAAACGAGGTCTGATGCGTACTCAAATCTCCCGGTGACCTTTGGCTCGCCGTCGGGTCGAAGCACGCTGGTCCCGATTCCACCTTTGACTCCGGGTTTGGCAATGGTGGTCATGATCCCTCCCCGGTCACGGTTTCGAACGCTCGCAGGATCGCCCCGTATCCGGTGCATCGACAGATGTTGCCGGAGAGCGCTTCCCTGATCTCTGGCTCGGTCGGGTGCGGATTTACTTCGAGCATGTGGGATCCGGCTACGACGAAGCCGGGAGTACAGAAGCCGCACTGCACGGCACCTTCGGCCAGCATCGCCTCTTGGACCGGGTGGAGCTCTCCTTCAGAAGAGATCCCTTCGATGGTCGTTACCGATGACCCGTCGGCGTCCGCTGCCATAACCAGACAGGAGCAGACCGCTTCGCCATCGAAGATGACGGTGCACGATCCGCACTCGCCTTGCTCGCATGCGTCCTTCGTCCCCGGAAGGTCGAGGTCGTACCTGAGGGCGCTCAGCAGGCTCTCGTGTCCAGCAACGTCGAACTCTCGCTCCTCGCCGTTGATCGTGATCGTGATGTTCATTGGAGGCTCCGTTCCACAAGCCGTCTGGCAAGTATGCCTGATGCATGTCTCCGATAGACCTCCGTCGATCGGTGATCGGTGATCGGTCGAACCTCTTCCGAGACGATGCGGGCGAACTCATCGAGGACTGCATCCGAGATCGTCGACTCGGCGTTGATCATCTCTTCTGCCCGCGTGGCACGCATCGGGGTCGTCGCGACCGATCCCAGAGCAACGCGAAAGCCATCGTCGCCCCGCATAACCATGCAGCTCACGGTCGAGATCACCATGGCGTTACGAGCCCCCACCTTCGCGAACTCCTGAGCGGTCGGTACCTCTTCGGGGACCACGACGGCGGTAATGATCTCGTCGGCCGCCAGAGACGTGCGCTTCACGCCGACGAAGAACTCGTTCCAGGGGATGACCCTGGTCCCGCGTTTCGCTGATCGGACCTCGATCGATGCCTCTGCGGCGATGATCCACGGCAACCCGTCACCTGCCGGACTCGCCGTCGCAACATTGCCACCGATCGTCCCCGCAGCACGGATCTGAGGAGAACCCACAGTTCTCGCCGCCTGGGCCAGGCCCCGGTGGCCGTCCTTTTCAAGGCGCGCCCACGTGACGCCGGCGCCGATACGGCCGTCCGACAGCTCTCGGAGTTCTTCGACGCGTCTCAGAGAGAGAACCCTGGACGGTCGGTAGTGTGCAAGATTGACCTCAACCATGAGGTCGGTTCCTCCGGCGAGGAGCTGCGCATCCGGCTGCTGGGCCTTCGCTGCAAGCGCTTCGTCAAGGTCGTGGGCAGCAATGAATTCCATGGACCTAACTTAGTCGGTGAGACCCAAGGCGTAGTCCGTAGTCCGTAGTCCGTAACGGCTCTCTCTGCCTGTCGCCTGTCGCCTGTCGCCTGTCGCCTGTCGCCTGTCGCCTGTCGGCTGGAAGCTTGCAGCTGGCGGCTCTCTACCCCACCAATCGTGCCGCGGCCCGATTGTGTTTCTCTATC
>JAOZMA010000228.1 GCA_029934555.1 Acidimicrobiia bacterium
CGCTCGAGAAGTGACCGAGGAGACGGGTGTGTTCGTGGATCCGATTCTCTCGGACCTCATCGATCTCGATATCCATTCGATCCCGCCCCGTGTTCCGGAACCAGCACACGAACACTTCGACCTCCGCTTTGCCTTCCGGGCAATGAACGAGGCGCTCGTACCCGCCGACGAGGTCCACGATGCCGTCTGGGTGCCCTGGGAGGATCTCGATGCCTACGTTGTCGACGCGTCCGTCACCCGAGCAACCGCTGCCCTTCGCCGGGAGTGCTCGTAGCGCACCGGCGGTAACCTGGGTCAACCCGAACGAAGGAAGGCGATGGGCGTCGTTCTCAACCGACTCCTCCAAGCGATTCGATTCGATCGGGACGCGTTCGTCTGGATGGACTTCAACGATCGCGCCACCGGCGATGCGCTCATCCTGGTGGCGATCACCGAAGTCTTGATCATCATCGCCGGTGGAACGCCGCTCTTCGGACTGGTCACGGGACTCGCCGATGTCCTCTATGCGCTTCTGTCGACGGTCATGTTCTGGCTCATCTACAGCGGACTCGTGTATGCCATCGCCGTCTATCTCTTCCGTGGGGACGGCCAGTATGCGGT
Organism: Acidimicrobiia bacterium; assembly: GCA_029934555.1. Taxonomy (GTDB): domain Bacteria; phylum Actinomycetota; class Acidimicrobiia; order Spongiisociales; family UBA5794; genus JAHEEL01. The sequence goes on from JAOZMA010000228.1 coordinate 601, forward strand.
GTACCTACGCATCGCCGGATTCGCATTCCCGACGCTGCTGTTGACGATCGCTACAACGCAGATCTTCGGAACCGGACTGATTGGTGTGCTCGTCGGCTCGCTCTGGTTCCTCCTCGTCGTTGCATATGGAACCCACTACATCTCAGACCTGCCTCTGGACCGATCGATCGTTGCGGCGGTGCTCGCGTGGGCGGGCTGGATCGTCGTCTCGTCGATCCTTGGCGGGCTGAGCCTTTTCTAGCTGATGCCGACCTACCGGATCGATCTCGCATACGACGGCACCGACTTCCACGGGTACGGCCGCCAGAACAACGTGCGTACGATTCAGGGAGATCTCGAGACGGCGCTGTTCCGCATCACCGGAGAGGTGAAGACGGCTGTGGCCGGGAGAACCGACGGCGGCGTGCACGCCACCGGCCAAGTCGTGAGCTTCTCCGTCGATGCGCCACTCGACACGGATCGGCTCCAGCGAAGCCTCAATGCTCAGCTCGGACCGGAGATCGCTGCGAATGCCGTCACCGAAGTAGGGGACCGTTTCCACGCCAGGTTCTCCGCCGTCGAGCGACGCTATCGGTATTTGATCTCGAACCGGCCGGTACACGATCCTCTCACCGCCCGCACAGCGTGGCACGTGCCAGAGTCGCTCGACGTCGATGCAATGGATGAAGCGGTCGGAGCGTTCGTCGGTGTGCACGATTTCGCGTCGCTCTGCCGCAAGGCCCCGGGACGGACGACGGTCCGGGAAGTGCTCGACGCGAGCTGGGCCAGAGAAGGGAGTGCCGTTGAGCTCTCGATCGGCGCCAAGGCGTTCTGTCATCAGATGGTCAGATCGATCGTGACCGTATCGGTCGATGTCGGGAGGGGGCAATCCCAACCAGCGGACGTGCCGACAATCCTCGCTGCCCGCAATCGGGGAATGATCAAGGGCCTCGCGCCGCCGCACGGTCTGACGCTCGTGGCCGTCGTGTACGACGCATCGAACGGTGGAGAGGTGCCGTCCTGGGTGGTGTTGTGATCGCTGCACTTGAGCGATCGTGGTCGCTGTACCAATCCGGTTGGCCTTATCTCCCGGGACCCGATACCATTCGACCTCGCTCCCGGGCCCCCGGGGGTCGTTTCGTTCCGTCTGAGGACTCCCGATGAAAGCCAAGCTGCAGAAAACGTTCACGCCCACACCCGCCGATATCGAGCGGAGTTGGTACGTCGTCGACGCTGAGGGAATCCCCCTTGGACGTCTCGCTTCCGAAGTTGCGCAGATCCTGCGCGGCAAGCACAAGCCGACGTTCGCTCCCCACATGGACATGGGCGACTACGTCATCGTCGTCAACGCCGACAAGATCGCCGTGACCGGCAACAAGGAGACCCAAAAGGTCTACTACCGGCACTCCGGTTACCCGGGTGGTCTCCGCAGCGAAACGCTGGAGAAGATGCGGATTGATCATCCGGATCGACTCGTGACGAATGCTGTGAGAGGGATGATCCCCAAGAACAGGCTCGGTCGCCAGACGCTCACGAAACTCAAGGTCTACGCCGGTCCGAATCACCCGCACCGGGCGCAGGAACCACAACCGCTCACACTCACCCAGGGAAGGGCTGAAGCCTGATGACGAAACCGCTTGTTCAGGCCACCGGCCGCCGGAAGACCGCGGTCGCTCGTGTGCGACTTGTCGACGGGACCGGGCAGTTCACTCTCAACGAGAAGCGTCTGGATGACTACTTCCCGGAAGCCTCCCACCGTCTTCGCATCATGGAACCTCTTCGGATCACCGAACTCGAAGGACGCTATGACGTCAGCGCGACACTCGAGGGCGGCGGAACGACCGGGCAGAGCGATGCGCTCCGTCTCGGTATCTCCCGGGCGCTCATCGAGATCGATCCTGAGCTACGGCCCATCCTGAAGAAGGCGGGTTTTCTGCGTCGTGACGATCGCAAGGTCGAGCGCAAGAAGTACGGTCTTCGCAAGGCTCGTCGCGCACCCCAGTTCACGAAGCGTTGATTCAGGCGCTGCACCCGCACGACGTCGATCACAGTGGGGGAAGCCAGGATGGCTGAACGGCACCTCTTCGGTACCGATGGCGTACGCGGCCTCGCCAATGAGGCTCTCACACCGGCAGTGGCGTTCGACCTCGCCCGCGCCGCAGGTGAGAATCGCGAAGGGCACGTGATCGTTGGACGTGACACACGCCGATCCGGTCCGATGCTCTCCTCCGCTCTGATGTCCGGATTCAACTCCGTCGGTATCGACACCGTCGACCTCGGGATCATCCCCGTTGGAGCCGTCTCGCGACTCGTCCGCGATACGAATGCGCTGTTCGGCGTCATGGTCAGTGCGTCCCACAATCCGGCTCCCGACAACGGGATCAAGTTCTTCGGTGCGAATGGCACGAAGCTCTCCGATGGAGACGAGGCTGCGATCGAAGCCCGCTATTTCGAGGGTGAGCCCTGGCTCCGAGGTGTGGGTCCGCGGATCGGTATCCAGACCGTGATGGGCGATGCAATCGAACGCTATGTCGACACGATCGCCCGCCCCGTCGAGTACTCGATGCGCGGGATGGAGTTCGTAGCCGACGCTGCCAACGGTGCTGCCTTCCTCGCCGCTCCCGCGTTGTTCGAACGAGTCGGAGCGACCGTTGAGTTCATCAAGGTCGACCCCGACGGCATGAACATCAACGAGGGCTGTGGTGCAACCCACCCCGAGTGTGTGGCTCGTGATGCCAACGGCCGCGTGGGCCTCTCATTCGATGGGGATGCCGATCGACTCATCGCCGTCGACGAAGACGGCGTCGTGGCCGATGGCGATGTGATCATGGCGATCTTCGCCCAGTGGATGAAAGAGCGAGGTCGGCTCAAGAACGACACCGTCGTGGCCACGGTGATGTCGAATCTCGGCTTCCGCAAAGCGATGGAACACCTCGGGATCAACGTCATCGAAACATCGGTCGGTGACCGCTACGTTCTCGAGGCGATGCGCACATCCCGAGCGGTCGTCGGTGGTGAGCAATCCGGCCATGTTCTGCTCGAGGATCGAGCCACCGGCGACGGACTCCGGACGGCCCTTCGGCTCATGGAAGTGATGGCCTCCACCGGCAAGGAGCTGCGCGAACTGCGTACGGTGATGAACGCCTATCCGCAGATCTTGACCAACGTCACCGTCAAGGACAAGGCCTTCGAGAACAACAGAGCAGTGGTTGCAGCGGTCGGCACGGGCGAGCGGGCGCTCGGAAGCCGTGGTCGCCTTCTGGTCCGCCCATCGGGCACGGAAGCCCTCATCCGAGTGATGGTCGAAGCCCCAACCGAGGCCGAAGCCGAAGAAGTAGCGTCGGCGGTCGCCGAAGTGGTCCGTACCGAACTCGGGTAGTCCATTCCCCGTAGTCCGTAGTCCGTAGTCCGTATTCGGTATTCGGTATTCGGTATTCGGTAT
>JAOZMA010000229.1 GCA_029934555.1 Acidimicrobiia bacterium
TCCCGCCGGAGTGCGACGAGATCGTCCGACTGCGCCGAACGGTCGGCCCGGCTGCGGCCGCTGTCGAGGGCCAGCGCGGAGGACTCCAAACCAACACGACGCACGACGACGTCGAGGAGTGCGCCTGCGTCGTCCTGTTCCGCTGCGATCGCGACGCGCTCCAGGTCATCCACGAAACCATCCCACCGTCGAGCTTGCTTACCGGCCAGATCAGAGCCTGCCTCTGCGACTCCCGCTAGGTCGAAGAAGCGTTTTCTCCCCAGCAAGTCGGTGGCAAGCCGATTGAGCCCGCGCGACGGTCTGCGAACAGCGGTCATCAGGTCGGCACGCCCCATGCGTTCCGGATCAAGACCGAGACGCATCCAGGCAAGGGTCGCTGAGACGACCGTGCGGGTGAGGATCCCCCGACCGATCGGCGAGGAGAATGGCACAGATCGTTCGGCGAGAGCAACGTGGACCGGAAGCAGAGCAGAGTTGACGCGAGCGAGAACGGCAACATCAGCGGGGTCGCTCTCTCCGAGCCATGTCTCGATCAGATCCGTCGCCTCGAGACCCAACCGATCTCCGTCCACACGGTCGACCGTGAACGAATCGGGCCGGTCGACCGCATCGACCGCCGCAGTGATCGTCTTGTCGATCCGCCGATCGTTGTACGAGAGGAGGTTCGTCGCAGCGGTCACAACGGTGACCGGGCACCGGTAGTTGACTTCCAGGGGATGCGAATCGGCCCCGGGGAAGATGCGGTCGTAGTTGATGAGATAGCCGGGGTCGGCACCCGCATATCCGTAGATCGTCTGGTCGTCGTCGCCGACACCGAACACATCGAGTTGAGGGGAGGCGAGGAGTCGGATGAGGAGCAGATAGGCACCCGTGAGATCCTGGAACTCGTCGACGAGCACGTGCCGGCATCGGTCCTGCCAGCGGCGTCGGAGATCCGGGTCAGTAAGCAGTGCCTCGATCGCTCCGTAGACCTGTTCATCGAAGTCGGCTTCGTTGCGACGTCGCAGGCGGTCCCGGTACTGCTCGTAGATCGTGGCGAAGCCGGGGACGTCGTCCCGTTCTTCCTCAACCTTCTCGGGCGCCCGCAAGGCGATCCGCGTCTCGGAGAGCGCCTCGATGTACGGACCGATGGTGTCGGTGTTCGGTCGCCGTGGAGCCTGCACGATGGGGTCGAGGCGTGATCGGACTTCTCTCTCGTCGAGAAGTTGCAGATTTCCTCGTGCTTCGCGAAGGATCTCCCACCCCAGAGAATGGACGGTTCGGATGAGAGCTCCTCCGGTTGCCCCAGCCCGCGTTCGGAGCTCTGCGGCTGCCTTGGTGTTGTAGGCAAGTGCACAGACCGTGGAAGGTTCGACCTCCCGATCGTCGAGAAGATGACGCAACCGCGCGGTGAGCGTCCGCGTCTTCCCGGACCCTGCGGGAGCGATGATCCGGGCCGGCCCGGAAGCGTGATTGGCTGCGGCAGCCTGGTCCGGAGCGAGGCCCCCGTCGACCGGCTGATCGATCGGTGCCGGGTCGAGTCGCCCCAATGTCACGGTCTCGGCGTGCACGACCTCTTCATTCACTTCGATCGGCCCCCGGGGACCGCCGTCTATCCACGCGGGTGCTCCGTCGGGGAGGAAGACATCTGCGGGCCCTCCCTCCGTGGCTCCGATCGCCGCGGCCTTGACCGACCACCACCACTTGAGGTCACCGTTACGGGCGTCGTAGCTGTTGGCCCATACGAGGAAGTGGAGGCGTTCGAGCGGAAACGCGAACGTTGCCCCCACCTCGTGGGGGTCCCTCGACTCGATCTCGGGTGTTCGAAGATCCGATGGGTCGACACCGAGTTCGATGACAACACGCTCTCTTCCCGACCAGGCGCGATGGAGGCGATCGATCGTCGCTTCCGGATCGATGAGCACCGCTTCGTCGATGAGCACGAGCGACGCACCATCCCACGGGTCGGGGACGGATGCACCGGATTCGATGACGACGGATCGTCCGAGAACTTCGGGGATGGTCACGATGACGAGGTTAGGACGAGGCTGTGACGTGAACGGAGAGTGGCAGTTGTTGTATCGAAACGATATAGTTATATCGATTCGATACATCGGAGACCGAACGTGCTCGATTTCGCCATCCTTGGACTGCTTCGTGAACAGCCGCGACACGGCTATGAACTGAAGCGCGCCCTCGGCGACCTGGGCTTCTGGCAGGTCTCGTTTGGATCCCTCTACCCGGCGCTCCGGCGCCTGGAGAAGCAGGGGTTCATCGAGGCCGCCAAAGGAGAAGGACGCCGCAAGGCGTACCGGGTAACGGAATCGGGACGCGTCAGGTTCGGTGAGATGCTCGCCAAGTCTGGTGACGACTCGGATCGGGATTTCCAGCTTCGCCTGGCATTTCTCGGATATGTCGAACCTGGGAGCCGCCTCGGGGTCCTCGAGGACCGCAGAACGGCGCTTCAGGACCGGCTTCACGGCGCACGACGCTCCTTTCGGGGAGCGCGGAGCAGCACGAGGAACCCGGATCGGTATCGAATGGCGCTCATGGAGCGAAGGGTCCGGTCGACCGAGGCGGACATCGCCTGGCTCGACGAACTCATCGCCGGCGAGCGAAGCGCTACAGCCGGCGCATGAGTTCACAGAACGAGGAGAAGACCATGTCCAACAAAGTACGGGTTGCGATCGCAGGGCTCGGCAACTGCGCCAACTCTTTGATCCAGGGCGTCGAGTACTACCGCGACGCCGATCCATCTCTCAAGGTCCCCGGGTTGATGCACATCGACCTCGGCGGCTATCACGTCGGTGACGTTGAATTCGTCGCCGCGTTCGACGTCGACGCCACGAAGGTCGGCCAGGACGTCTCGAAGGCCATGTGGGCCGGGATGAACAACACGATCGAGTTCGTCGAGGTACCCAGTCTCGACATCCAGGTCATGCGTGGTCCGACTCTCGACGGTCTCGGCAAGTTCTACGTCGACGAGGTCGAAGAATCGGCCGCCGAACCGGTCGACATCGTTCAGGTCCTCAAGGACACGAGCGCCGACGTGCTCGTGTCGTACCTGCCGGTCGGCTCTGAGGTTGCGACCAAGTTCTACGCACAGGCTGCGCTCGACGCGGGTGTGGGTTTCGTCAACGCTATCCCCGTGTTCATCGCGTCGGATCCCGAGTGGGCGCAGAAGTTCGTCGATGCCAACCTGCCGATCGTCGGTGACGACATCAAGTCGCAGGTCGGTGCCACGATCGTGCATCGCCAACTCGCTCGCCTCTTCGAGGATCGCGGCGTGAAGATCGACCAGACCTACCAGCTGAACTTCGGTGGGAACATGGACTTCAAGAACATGCTCGAGCGTGAGCGCCTTGTCTCCAAGAAGATCTCGAAGACACAGTCGGTGACGAGCCAGATCGAGCGACGTATGAACTCTGACACCGTGCACATCGGCCCGTCCGATCACGTGCCGTGGCTGTCGGACCGCAAGTGGGCGTACATCCGACTCGAAGGCACGTCGTTCGGTGACGTTCCTCTCAACGTCGAGTTGAAGCTCGAGGTGTGGGACTCCCCCAACTCGGCCGGCGTGATCATCGATGCGGTTCGAGCAGCGAAGATCGCGATGGATCGGGGTGTCGGCGGACCGCTCCTCGCACCGTCGTCGTACTTCATGAAGTCACCCCCGGTGCAGTACCACGACTCGGTGGCACACGACAACGTGGAAGAGTTCATCACGGGTGAAGGCGACCTCGCCTGCGACCTGGAGACGTTCCTCAGCGCGTAGGACTACTCGCGTTCTGTCGGGTAGAGCGGTCCTCCGGGGCCGCTCTTCTCGTGCACACCCTGGAGTCTTGCGTCCATACAGCCCGCATACGGTTCGTACGGACGCCAGACACCGAAGAGAGATTCGCGAAGTAAACGTCCACGACCTGGACACCCGCCGTGCCGTCGAGGAACGGGCACGCGCTGGGACCGTGGCGTCCTCTTCCGATGGTGGTCGACGAACCACCTCGACCTACCTTCC
>JAOZMA010000230.1 GCA_029934555.1 Acidimicrobiia bacterium
GTAATCCGTAATCCGTAATGGCGAATCGGTAATCGGTAATCGGTAATCGGTAATCCGTAGTCCGTAGTCCGTAGTCCGTAGTCCGTATCGACAGTCGACGAAGCATCCTTGTCTGGCTGTTTGCTGTCCGCTGTTTGCCTGTTGCCTGTCGCCTGTCGCCTCTCGGCTCACTTCCTCAGAACAAACCGAATCGCGAGGATCGTCAGCTCGTACAGGACATAGAGAGGCACGGACAGAAGCATCAGCGTCATGGGGTCACCGGACGGTGTGATGAACGCTGCTGCGACCAGGATGATGAGAAGGGCCCACCGCCGGTTGCTCCTGAGCGTCTTGCTGCTCACAGCGCCCACAGCAGCGGCAGCGAACAGGAACACCGGGAACTCGAACGCTATGCCGAAGGCAAGGATGAATCGTGTCGCGAACTTCAAGTAGAAGTCAGCTCCGATGATCGGCGTCAGTGTGTCTCCACCGAAGTCCAGGAGAAACCCGAGACCTCGCTCGAGAGCCACATAGCCGACCACAACCCCCAGGAGGAACAGGAACACGAACACTGCCGTGATCGGATAGGCCCATCGCTTCTCTTTCGGGCTGAGTGCAGGGGCGATGAATCTCCAGGCTTGATACAGAACGACGGGCGAAGCGATGATCAGACCACCGAAGAGGCTCAGACGCATGACCGTCGCGAAGGCTTCAGTTGGTCGGAAGAATGCGAGTTGTCCGCCAGGCACGGCAACTTGGTAGGGCTTTGCGAGCAGATCGAGAATCTGCTGGTTGAACGCGAACGCTATGGCCGTAGCCAGGGCGACGGCGATCGCCGCTTTGATGAGCCGCGAGCGGAACTCCTGCAGATGGCTCATCAAGGGCATCGACCCTGAAGTCATGACGTCTCTTCATCTTCATCAGCGGACGGATCTTTGGCGTCTTCGACGGCTACAGCATCTTCCACGACAACGCCATCATCCACAACGACGGCATCTACGACAACAGCGTCATCTGCTGTCTTCCCCCCATCGGTTGACGCCGGTTGCCCGGCGACGGGTGGCTCGACCGGCATGCTGGTCACGGACGAGGCGATGCCTTTCACATCTTTCATGGTGGCGTCGTACTGACCCTTGAGGTCCTTGATCGGCGCCGTCACGTCACCGTATTCGACATCGATCGCGTCTGAGACCGATTTCGTCATCTCGCGAGCTTTGCCCATCCACTCGCCTGCTTTTCGGGTGATCTCGGGTAGACGGTCAGGCCCGAAAACGATCAACACCACAAGAACGATGACCACGATTTCGCCCATGCCGAGACTTCCCATGTCTCGAATAGTAGAACGGCACCAGCCGTGTGCTTAGAGGATCAGCGGGTAGGCGGTCTCGGGGAGGCGCCCGCATTCCTGTCCCACCGCCGACAGGCGGGGGGACGCGCAACGGCGTCAGCCGGGGGGCATCCTCCAGACGAACATCGACCCCCCTGCTCGTCGCAAGCTCCTCGCGTCCCCCCGCCGATGCGTCGGGGGGACAGGAGAATGGTCCTCTGTCGCCTCACGAACCGTGGATTGAGGCTTCGGCCGAGGGGACAGGACAGGAACGCACCTCGAGACAGTCCGTCCACCTATCCGCGTGTCCTCTTATCCGGATCCTTGTCAGCATCCCTGTGCTCCAGGTACGGTCGAAGGTTTGACCGTGATCTCGCGGAGTCGAGGGGTTCAGCCCTGCCTCGTGGGCGTCCGCTCGATGGAGCCCAGTTCGTGGGAGATGTCACGGAGCGCCGGGTAGAGCCTCTTATAGATGAGATACGCATCTTCGTAGCGTGACGCCTCGGGTCCCGGCTCGTACCGGTCTCCCGTCCGGATCGTCGCAGCAACAGCATCGCCGACCGTGCGATACGCTCCGACACCGACCGCAGCCAGGAGCGCTGCCCCGAACGCAGCCGACTCGGGCACGTCGACAGTCCGGATAGGTTCTCCGAAGACGTCTGCGAGTATCTGGAGCCAGACCACACTGTCGGCTCCTCCCCCGGCGACGCGGATCTCGCGCACGGCGCTCTGCTCCTTGATGATTTCGAGTGAGTCACGCAGACCGAACGCCACTCCTTCCATCACGGCTCGTGCCATGTGAGATCGAGTGTGTCGCACGGTGAGGCCCACGAACGCTCCACGCGCCTCCGGGTCGGGGTGTGGGGTGCGCTCGCCGGTGAGGTAGGGAAGGAAGAGCAACCCATCGGATCCGGGAGCCACGGTGCCGGCCTCAAGACTGAGATCAGCGAATGAGACGTCGGGGGCGATGGTGTCCCGGAACCAGCGGAGGCTCCCTGCTGCCGACAGCATCACTCCCATCTGGTGCCACAGTCCGGGGACGGCATGACAGAAGCTGTGGAGACGACCGTCGGAATCGACCACGGGCCGATCGGTGGGGGCGAACACGACGCCGCTCGTGCCGAGCGATACGGCGATCGTGCCCGGTTCAACGGCGCCGGTCCCGACACCGTTGGCGGCCTGGTCTCCCCCGCCCCCGACGACCGGAGTGCCCGGTCTCAGACCGATGCGTAACGCTGCCTCCTCCGTGACGTACCCGGTGATGTCGGTTCCTTCGAACGTCTGCGGGAACCAGTCCCTCGGAAGACCAAGCGAATCGATGATCTCGTCGGACCAGTCCCGCTGGTCAAGGTTGAAGAGCAATGTGCCCGAGGCCCCCGCCCGATCGACGGCGTGCTCGCCGGTGAGGCGGAGACGCACGTAGTCCTTCGGAAGCAGGATCGCGGTGATCCGTGCGTAGATCTCCGGTTCTTCATCGCGTATCCAGAGGATCTTCGGCGCCGTGAACCCTGTGAGTGCATCGTTGCCGGTGATCTCGATCAGCCGATCCCGTCCAACCCGTCGGCGGATGTCCTCACACTGGGTGGCGGTTCGTTGATCGTTCCACAGAATGGCCGGCCGTACGGGGCGATCGCTCGCGTCGAGCGCAACGAGGCCGTGCATCTGGCCGGTGATACCGACCGCATCGATCGACAACGGATCGACACCCGAAAGCTCCACAGCGTCTCGGATGGCCGCGATGGTGCCATCCCACCAGAGGTCGGGGTCCTGCTCAGACCATCCCGGTCTGGGAGTGTCGTATCCGTACTCGGCCTTGCCGACGCCGAGAACGACACCGTTGCCGTCGACGAGGACCGCCTTTGTCGCGGTCGTTGATGTATCGATTCCGAGGTAGGTCGTCATTGGTGAGGATTCCATGAGGCAAGAGTATCCAGAGTGTGCCCGGCGACGTCGGCCGGGTCGACCGGACCCGTCTCGATCACCCGCCATACCTCGCGATGGTGCAGTGCGTCGCCATGATCCAAACGGCGTACCGGGCTGAGCGTCTCGAGTTCGATGAAGCGACGGTCCCGATACACCTGAACGGATGCGCCACGATCAACGTACTCATCGCCGGGATCGTGGAGGGTCGCCCACTTCGCGAAGAGCGTGGACCCGCGCTGGTACGCAACCCAACCGTTCTTGTTCTCCACGCCCACCTTCTGCTTCGAACCGCTCGACCCCTCAACGACCACGGCGTCCCGACTCCACCGGAACCCGTCCGCTCCCGGGTTCGTATACGGCCAAAGGACGACGGATCGGTTCGCCTGGTATCCCCCACCATCGATCGACTCTGCGCCGAGGGGGAGGACGGCAGCACCGTCGGCGGGGAACTGGGTGATAGCCCACGCCGCGGTCTCGATCGACGTGTCGCCGACGTTGATGATGCGGTGGTCAACCACGATCGATCCGTCGACGTGGCCGCACGAGACATCGATCTCCCGGGCGATCCCAATCGAATCGGGTTTCCCTCGAACGCTCAAGTGCCCGGCCTCGTTCGTCACGCTCGCCGGATCATCGTCCGGTTGGTAGCTGATCTCAGGAACCTCCGGAGCGAGCCAGAGGCGGTGGCCACCGATGAATGTGAACGGTGCACCCCCGGGCCTCTCGATCACGAGTCCCGGAAGCTCGGC
>JAOZMA010000231.1:0-2105 GCA_029934555.1 Acidimicrobiia bacterium
TGCTGTACTTCAGACACGAGGAGGAACCCACGCTGGCGGCCCCTCGCCATGAGGTCTTCGAACACGATGTGGACGATCTCGTTCATTCCCTGCTCCGCAATTCCCTGCGTTCGTTCTGCAACGCTTTCAGTTGTTCGAAGCGATCCGAGTACCCCTGTGGGTCGGTGTTCACATCGATCAGATCCAAGTCCGCTTCTAGAACTCTAATTCGGCGCTTCACCGTCTCCTGCTTGAGCATATTCATCACGTCGTCTGCATCGGCGGGAGGACGCTGCACCATTGCGATGGTCCTCAGGAGGACCGCCTCGGCGCGGTCGTCCGATCCGATGGCGGATCCTAGATCGGGCGCCATACCGGGCTCGATCGACGCGACCACTGGCATGATGAGCTCGAAGGCAGCCCGGTGCAAAGGATCAACGAACAGATCGGCCGACACATCGTATGAACGAATCCCAACATCATTCGCCAAGAGGAGACGAAGAACCTCGCGCTCGGTCCGCTGCGCCCCGGTCAACGGCTGATCGTCAGCCAATTGAGGCGACTCTGGGCCGCGAGCCGATCCAGAGAGCGCCGACTCGACCGACGCAACGTCGACTCCGGTCCTACGCGACACAAGGACTGCGTACTCACGTCGAACAACGGAGTCGGGATGAAGTGATATCAAAGCCGCTGCGGCTCGGATCGCTCGCCCTCTAGCTTCCGGCTCCGTCAAGTCGAACCTCTTGAGCTCTCGATCGATCCGGAACTGGAGCAGGGGCATCGAGGAATCGATTGAGGCCTTCAACTCGTCGACATCGCCTTCTGCAACCAGATCGGCAGGATCCCGCCCCTCGGGGAGCACGGCTACCCGCAGATCGAGATCCCCAGGCACGGAACGCTCGAATCCTCGCTCGGCGGCACCTGCACCTGCCTCATCGGCATCGAACGCCAGGACAACTCTCTTCGAGAACCGACGGAGGAGATCGAGGTGATCCTCCCCCAGCGCCGTTCCACAAGTGGCCACCGCGACGGGCATCTCCGCGAGATGGAACGCGATCACGTCGGTGTACCCCTCGACGACGACAGACTCGTCGGAACGGACGATCTGCGACTTCGCCCAGTTCAGTCCATAGAGGAGTCGGGATTTGTGATAGATCGGCGTCTCAGGTGAGTTGAGATACTTCGGTCCGTCCCCGTCGAGGAGGCGTGCTCCGAAGCCGACGGCATCACCACGCACGTCGTAGATGGGGAACATGAGCCGGTTCCTGAAGCGGTCGACGATTCCGCCACGACTCGATCTCGAACCGAGACCCGCTCCGGTGATGGCCTCGTCGCTGATCCCGGCGTCACGGAGGTGTTTCACCAGGACCTCCCAACCATCGGGTGCGTAGCCGAGGTGGAACTGCCCCACAACGTCGGCGCCGTAGCCCCTGCTTCTGAGGTAGCTCCTGGCATGACCGGCGTCGTCGGCAGTGCGGAGGCGTTCGTTGTAGAACGAGACGGTCCGCTCCACGGCGTCGACCAGACGCTCCCGACGATCTCGATGTTTGGCGGCCTCCGGGTCCACTGTCAGGGTCACCCCGGCCCGCCGGGCAAGTAACTCGAGCGCGTCGGAGAAGCCAAGACCCTGGGTCTCTTGAACCCAGCCGAAGACATCGCCGCTCTTTCCGCATCCGAAACAGTGGAACAGGCCCCGAGCGGGGTCGATCGACAGGGAAGGCGTCTTCTCGGAATGGAATGGGCAGACGGCCATCACCGAACGACCGGAACGCTTCACTCGCGTCACTTCGGCCGCAAGTTCGACGAGGTCGGTGCGCTCCCTGACACGATCGATGTCTTCGCGTGAATAGGCCATTAGGAGTGAGCGTAGAGCCCGCGGACAGCGAACAGGTCGCTGCGCTGTGAAGCGGCGATCAGGCTTCGTTGTCCTCTGTTGCTCCGGCTTCCTCGGAACTGACGCCGGCCATCATCAGACCGACCTGTTCGCGGGTCGTCGTCGACGGATCCACGATGCCCATGATCCTTCCTTCGTACATCACGGCGATGCGATCGGACAGGCCGAACACCTCGTCGAGGTCCTCGGAGATCATGAGGATGGCCGTGCATCCCGTGCGATGCTCGATCAA
>JAOZMA010000231.1:2205-3960 GCA_029934555.1 Acidimicrobiia bacterium
CGAGGTCCTCGGAGATCATGAGGATGGCCGTGCATCCCGTGCGATGCTCGATCAATTTCGCCTGGATGAACTCGGCATCCGACATCATGTTCCGTTTGTCGATGATGCGACGGTGGATGTACTCGGCGGCACCGATATCGACGCCGCGCGTCGGTTGCGATGCGATGAGGACCGTCGGGTTGGCGGAGAGCTCGCGAGCCATGATGACCTTCTGGATGTTGCCACCCGAGAGACTCCCGGTCGACGTCTCGAGCGAGGGCGTGCGCACATCGAAGGCGTCCACCAACTCCTGCGAGTGGTCCTTGATCGCCCCGAAGTCGAACAAGCCGTGTTTCAGATAGTCGGAGCTTGCGTAATCGATGAGGAGGAGGTTCTCCCAGACCGTGAAGTCGGCGATCGAGCCTTCTCTCATCCGCTCCTCCGGAACATACGCGAGTCCGGCCTGGCGCACCTTCTTCGGAAGCGCACCGGTCACGTCGATGTCTGCAACTTTGATCGTCCCACTTACGGATTCCCGCAACCCGGCAACCGTCTCAGCCAGTTCGCGCTGGCCGTTCCCGGACACGCCGGCGATACCGAGGATCTCACCCCGGTGAACGTCGAGGCTCAGGTCGTCAACGGCAACGATCCCTCGATCGCTCATGATGGTGAGGTCCCTGATCTCGAGGGCAACCTCGCCCGGCTCAGATGGAAGCTTGTCGGGAATCAGTTTCACCGATCGACCGACCATCATGGTCGCGAGGCTCTCACGAGTGGCCCCCTCGACGGGAACCTCTCCGGTCACCTTGCCGTGGCGGAGCACCGTGATCCGGGTGCTCAGAGCGAGCACCTCATGAAGCTTGTGGGAGATGAAGATCAGCCCACGCCCATCGGCCGTGAGCTGACGAAGCGTGACGAAGAGTTGGTCGACCTCCTGGGGAGTGAGAACCGCCGTCGGTTCGTCCAGGATGAGCAGCCGAGCCTCGCGATAGAGCGCCTTCAGGATCTCCACACGCTGACGCTCACCAACGGAGAGCTGCCAGACGAGCACAGACGGATCGATGTCGAGTCCGTACTGATCTGCGAGTGCAGTGATTCGCTTGGAGACGACGTCGAGATCGGTCAGGAAGCCACGGCTCGACTTGAGTCCCAGCGCCACGTTCTCAGCGACCGTCAAGGTGGGCACCAGCATGAAGTGCTGATGGACCATGCCGATGCCGTGCTCGATCGCATCTGACGGCGTGTCGAGGTCCACGAGCTCGCCGTCGATCCGAATCGTTCCCTCGTCGGGTGGATACAACCCGTAGAGGACGTTCATCAACGTGCTTTTGCCCGCCCCGTTCTCACCGAGCAAGGTGTGGACCTCGCCGCCGTACACGTCGAAGTTGACGTCCTCATTGGCGATCACACCTGGGAACCGCTTCGTGATTCCCCGCATCTCGAGCATCGGGCTAGCCGTCACACATCGCTCCTGTTCGTGTGGTTGGGGGATCCGGAGATCCCCCAACCAACGTTCGTTCTTCTATCCCTCGTCCTTGAAGACCTTGACAGCGTCGTCGCCGAGTGTCTTCACGTCGTCCGGAAGGTCGAAATCGGGGTTGTACTCGATGACGAGACCCTCATTGGCGAAGGTGATCGAATACAGCTCGCCGCCGAGCTTGCCGTCCTTGATGTTCCCGACCATCTCTTCGAGCATGTGCTCCCAGTGGTACACCTGAGAGGCGACCACGATGGTTGGGGCAAGGCTCGTCTGATTGGCCTGCGTGCCGAACCAGA
>JAOZMA010000232.1:0-1533 GCA_029934555.1 Acidimicrobiia bacterium
ACCTTGATCGGATGGTCCGCCGTACCGATCTCGGGACCGGCTTCGGTCGTAGTCGGTGCTTCAGTGGTCGTTGCAGCTGCCGTCGTTGTCGTAGCCGCCGCTGTTGTCGTGGTCGCTTGGGCGGCCGTGGTCGTCGTATCTCCGCTGTCAGAACTGCACGCAGCAGCCACCAGCGCAAAGGCGAGGACCAGGACGATCAGGGAAATCTTCCTCATTCTTACTCCTGTGTCGATGGGCGCGTTGTGCGCCCTTGTCATCATCGAACAGGATACTCAGATGCGCGACACGATGCCGAAACGCATCAGCTCTGGAGGGTTTTAACCAGCGTCTCGAAACCGGCCCAATCGTGGACCTCTCTCGTACCGGGAACGAATTCGTTCCAGGGTCGTACGAATCGGCACACGATTGCCTCAGGACGGTTGGCATGGAGTTCAACGACCTGGGTCGGAGAGTCATCGAGATAGACGTCGCAAGGAACCCGCCACTTGGCCTCGGTGATGTGCAGTTCGCGAGTCGGGATTCGTCGATCCGATATCCACGCGAATGTGTCGTGGACCGCCCAGTCAGGTTTCGCAGTGATGATCACGATCTCGTGTCGTTTGCTCAGCCTGGTAAGTGTTTCGAGAGCATCCGGATAGGTCTCGAGATGTCGGAACACCGAGCCGTGGGTGCCCCTCGACGCCCATCTCCAGAATGCTCCCATGGACTCGAAGTGGGTGAGGTCGCCCATGGCGTCCCACGAGTCGACCTGGTCGCTGCTCACGTTCGAGCCGAATTCGTCGTTGTAGCGGTTCACCCAGCCCGTGTTGAAGTCGGCGACTACGCCGTCGAGATCGATTCCGAGTCGCATGGCTACTCCTCGACGATCTTCCCGCCGAGCATGTCGGCGATCATGTCGGCGGGATCTTCGAGGTCCGCGCCCTCTTCGAGGTCATCCTTCTCGGGCGCCCGAACCGGCGTTTCGTCGACGACTTTCTCCTCCTCCGACACGGCTTGATCGTCGTCGGATCGGAATTGGAGCGTGATCGAACTTCCGAGGATCTCGGTAGCGATGGCTTCGAGTGCGGTACGCAACTGATCATCAGCGTTCAGTTGCTCGAGATGGAAGTGCTGGTGAGCGGGCATCGTGAGCACAGCAACCGACCCCTCGACCGACTTCGGTTCGGCGACCTTCACGAAGGCATGCCGACGAGCACCGAAGTCCGTCCGGATCCGAGAGACGATGACCGGCCAGGCGGCGGAAAATTCAGAGAGAGAGGGGCCGACTGCGTCGTCATCCGTAGTCCGTAGTCCGTAGTCCGTAGTCCGTACCGAGTCGGCCGGCTTCTCCTGGCTGTCCGCTGTCTGCTGTCCGCTGTCAGCTTCCGCCTGTCCCCTGTCGCCTGCCGCCTCTTCCGGGCTGTCCGCTGTGTCTATCCGGTCTTCGCCTGGTGTCTGGTGTCTGGCGTCTGGCGACTTCTCCTGCCTGTCCCCTGTCGCCTCTTCCGGGCTGTCCGCTGTCTGCTGTCTGCTGTCCGCTTCTTCCTGTCCCCT
>JAOZMA010000232.1:1633-3953 GCA_029934555.1 Acidimicrobiia bacterium
CCTCTTCCGGGCTGTCCGCTGTCTGCTGTCTGCTGTCCGCTTCTTCCTGTCCCCTGTCCCCTGTCCCCTCTTCCGGGCTGGCGACTGGCGACTGGCGACTGGCGACTGTCCCCGCCTTCACGTCCCTCTCCAACCGGTCCATTCGCACCGCGATCGCTTCGGCGTCGACCGTTGTCTCCGGTCGTGTCAGGCGGATGACAGCCAACTCGAGCATCAGTCGCTCTTCGCGTCCCTGGCGGAGATGGAGGAGCGCTTCGGAGAACAGATCGATGGCGCGCAACACATCCGATGATGGGATGGCCTTGGCCATCCGGCGCCACTCGTCGAGGATCTCCGGTGGTTCGTCCGTGATCTCCTCGAGATTGGGAGCGTATTGAGCGAGGAAGATGCCACGGAAGAAACCGAGAGCATCTGCAACGAACCGACGCAGGTCGGCTCCACGGGAAGCGAGTTGAGCGACGAGGCCAAGTGCTGCGGGTGCGTCCTGGTTGGAGATCGCAGCCACGAGGCCGGTGAATGCTTCATCGTCTGCCAAACCCAGCGCACGGGTGACGCCTTCTGCCGAAACCGTGCCGTCCCCGAGGGCAGCGACCTGCTCAAGCAAGCTCATCGAGTCCCGAACGGATCCGCGGGCATGGGTGGCGATCATCGAGAGGCCGGTATGGTCCGCGGTGAATCCTTCGCGATTTGAGATCTCGGCGAGGTACTCGATGAGGGTCTCCGACGACACGGGATGGAAGTCGAACCGCTGGGAGCGGCTCCTGATGGTGTCGAGCAGCTTGTAGGGCTCGGTTGTCGCGAGGACGAATACGACGTGCTCCGGTGGCTCTTCGAGTGTCTTGAGAAGAGCGTTCCCTGCGGCGCGTGACAGCATGTGCGCCTCGTCAAGGATGTAGATCCTGCGGGCTCCTTCTGCCGCGGCGACCGTCCCCACGTTGACGCGGATCTCCCGCACGTCTTCGACCTTGTTGTGCGATGCGGCGTCGAGTTCGATGACGTCGAGAGAGGTCCCCTCCGTGATCCCGATACACGACACACACTCGTTGCACGGTTCAGCACCCTCTATTCGGTTCGGGCAGTTGAGCGACTTGGCGAGGAGGCGCGCCGTCGTCGTCTTCCCGGTTCCACGGGGCCCCGCGAAGAGGTAGGCATGAGCGACCTTCTCATCGACGACCTCTCGGGAGAGAGTTCCGGTCACATGATCCTGCCCGATCACCTCGTCGAACCGCTGTGGTCGGTACTTGCGATAGAGAGCTTGGTAACGAGTCATTGCGGAAGAGAGTAGAGCAGTAGAGCAGTAGAGCAGTACTGGGACTGTTTGTTGCTGATTCACTGAACAAGCCGATACGGAGTACGGACTACGGAGTACGGAGTACTCTTCAATCCATGTCACAACGAATGCCAAACGATATGCGCCAACTGATGCAGCAGGCGCAGCAGATGCAGGCGCAGATCGAGACCGCACAGGCCGAACTCGCCGTCAAGACGTATGAGGGAACTGCCGGCGGCGGTGTCGTCAAAGCGGTCGTACGCGGTTCGGGAGAACTCGTTTCGATCGACTTCGACCCGGCCGTCCTCGATCCCGACGACCCGGAGATGGCCGGAGACCTCGTGGTCGCTGCCGTCAATCAAGCGCTCGCCACCGCTTCAGATGATGCATCCGATTCGATGGACGGCGTCGCCGGAGGGATGGACCTCGGCGGTCTCCTCGGCTGATGTTCGAACCGCCGGTCCAACGCCTCGTCGATGAACTGGCCCGGCTTCCGGGTATCGGGCGGAAGAGCGCGCAGCGGCTCGCTTTCTATCTCCTCAACGCAGAGGAAACGGATGCTGTGCGGCTTGCCGACGCCATCACGTCGATGCGGCGCGAGGTGCGGCTCTGCTCTCGCTGCTACAACGTCACGGCTGAAGAGGAGTGCTCGATCTGTCGTGACCTGAGGCGTGACACGTCAGTCATCTGCGTCGTCGAGCGTGCCCAGGACATCCCTGTGATCGAGAAGACCGGGGAGTTCAGTGGCAGGTATCACGTACTCGGCGGTGCGATATCTCCCATCGAGGGGATCGGCCCGGATCAGCTCAAAGCAAGGGAACTCCTCGATCGTGTCGGTGCCGAGAACGTCACCGAGGTCATCGTGGCTGCGAACCCGACGCTCGAAGGTGATGCCACGGCGATGTTTCTCGCCAGGCTGTTGAAGCCGATGGGTGTCACGGTGACGAGACTCGCTTCTGGTTTGCCGGTCGGCGGGGACCTCGACTACGCCGATGAGATCACCCTCGGTCGAGCGCTGACCGGACGCAAAGAGTTGTAGACCGGCTTCGT
>JAOZMA010000233.1 GCA_029934555.1 Acidimicrobiia bacterium
GACTACGGACTACGGACTACGGACTACGGACTACGGACTACGTCCCTTCTCCCATACCCTTCGCCTCATGATCGCCCGTGTGCTTCTCGTGGTCGCACTTCTCGTGCTCGGGGTTGTCGCTCCTGCGACTGCCCGATCGAACGGCACTTGCGCCGAACAGTTCCCTGAGGTGGAGTGGGTCCGACTGGATGCTTCGATCGATATCTACGCCACCGGCGTGCCGGCCGGGCACGCCAAGCGGTACGCCGGGGAGATCGACGGTGCGGTCGCGCAGATCGAAGGGCACTTCGGTCCGCTCGAAGCGACGGTGTGTCTGTTCGATCCGAAATCGGGGTTCGATCAGTCGCGTTTCGTTTCGGGGAGCGATCGACTCCACGCCATGTTGCTGCCCGAAGATGACCTTCTTGTCCTGTCGACCGAGAACATCGGTCTGACGGGTTCTGCCGGGGCATTCGGTCTTGCTCACCTCGCGATGTGGCAGTACAGCGGCGGCGCCGGATATCCGGAACCTCAGGCATCGACGATCGCTCAGTACTTCCGCTCTGAGGTTCGTGACCGGGGGATCTACGACCATGCCGAGGCGAAAGCGGCGAACTTCTTCGGACCCGATGTGGTTACGCCGTGGAGCGCGGGGATTCAAGAGAATCCGCTCATGTGGGACCCCGGCCGCGGCCGGAAAGGCGGGTTCGGCAGTGGCTACGATCCCGTGGCGTCGGCTTCAGCGGCGTCATCGACGCACATGGCCGACCTGGTGCGTTTCGGATTCACTGAGGAAGGAGAGGGGTTCATCATGAACACGGATCCCGCGATGTGGACCGACCTCGAGGCCCGGTGGCGTACTGCCCTCACGGTCGAACTCATGGGATCCGAAGAGCCGACGAGGACCTGGATGGGTGGTCTTGCGATCGCCATTGGCATCTTGGTTGTCGCAGCGATCGCGATCGCGCTCGGACTCATCTCGAAGCTGCGCGGTCGGGGTCGTCCGGAGACCGAAGATCCCATCCCGGGTTTCTTCGAGTCGATGACAACGCCGACCGATTGATCAGAAGACTCCCAAAGCCGTCGCCGTCGAGACACGGGGATCGGCTTCTCCTCGTACTGCATCATCGATCGTGATCGTCGATACCGGTCCCCACCCGGACTC
Source organism: Acidimicrobiia bacterium (assembly GCA_029934555.1). Lineage (GTDB taxonomy): Bacteria > Actinomycetota > Acidimicrobiia > Spongiisociales > UBA5794 > JAHEEL01. Next base: position 1,145 of record JAOZMA010000233.1, read on the forward strand.
CCACGTCTCCGCCGGTTCGACCACATGGCCCATCCGGGTGAGTCCTGTGATCGTAGATGGTGCGAAACGGGGTTCGTATCGGACGACCGCAAGATCGGCTGATGCAGCGACGTCGATCGACCATCGCGGCAACCACTGCGCTTCTTCGGGACCGGTTCCGGCCCACAGCTGATTGGCGGCTACCTGAGCGAGGATCTGCGGCTGTTGATCCCCTCCCCGCGTTCCGAGAACGAGGCGTGGGCGACTGCCATCGGTCCAGAGCGTGGGAGCGAGCGTGTGCAGAGGGCGCCTTCCGGGTGCCAATTCGTTCGGATGACCGGGACGGAGATCGAATCCGGCGCCGCGGTTGTGAAGCCACACCCCGGTGGCCCCCGCCGAGAATCCGCTCCCGATACCCCAGAAATTCGACTGGATGAACGACACGACCATGCCATCACGGTCGCGTGTCGAGAGGTACGCGGTTCCTCCGGGTGCGTCTGTCGGGACCGGCCATCGGCGGGCCCGTGCCTTGTCGATCATCGCGGCGCGTTCCGAGAGACGCACGGGGTCGAGGAGTTCGTCCGGAGAGAGGGGAGCCGTGTCGGGATCCGTGGTCGTGTCTGCTCGTTCCCAAGCGACGGCGCGGTAGGCCTCGATCAGCGCGTGCTGGAAACCAGGGTCGGCGGGATCGCGGGGAGGGTCGAGCATCTCGAAGATCCGTAGGGCTGCAAGCGTGATCCACCCCTGGCTGTTCGGAGGCACCGTCCACGCGGTGAGACCGAACACGTCGGTTGATGCCGGGGCGACCCATTCGATCTGTCGTCGCTCGAGATCCTCCCTGTTGATCGATCCCTCTGGTGCCTGGATAATCCCGTCGCCGACAGGGCCGAGGTAGAAGGCCGATCGTCCGCCTTCGGCGACTCCGGCGAGTGTGGCCGCCAGGGCGGGGCGGTGCAGGATCTCCCCGGGCTCCGGTGCTTGACCGGTTGGGTAAAGCGTTGTCGCCGATGGCTGTGCGCCGATCTGGCCCTGCAGTCGCCCGAGGGAGGCGGCGAGTTCGAGGGAGGCCGGGAACCCGTCCTTCGCCTGTTCGATCGCGGGAGCAAGATCGTCTGCGAGTGTGAGATTCGAGAAACGTTCGACGAGCGCCTCCCAGCCATCGACACATCCTGGAACGGTTATGGACCAGTGGCTTCGGATAGGGATCTCGGTCAAGCCTTGATCGCGCAGTTTCTCTGACGATGCGCCGGACCCTGCACGACCGGATGCGTTGAGAACGACCGGACGCTCATCTCCGGGTCGGTGAACGATCGCAAAGAGATCGCCACCGGGACCGCACGTATCTGGCGCCACCACAGCGAGCATGGCATCCGCGGCGATTGCCCCGTCGACGGCTGATCCGCCTTGCTCCATGATGTGGAGAGCGGCTTCGGAGGCCAGGTAGTGAGGACTCACGGCAACGGCCGCGGTCTCGGGAAGGGGGCCGGTCGAAGTCGAAGAGTGAAGGTCTCTGCGCGGGCCGATCACACGCTGAGGCGTTCGATCCGCCGGTTCAGGGCGCCGAGGACGGCCTTGACCGTCGCCTCTCCGTCGTCCCCGGTCGAGAGGGCCGAGCCAACGGTGAGTTGTTCACCGCCGTTGTCAGCGCTGACCACGATCGCCACGATGACCCTGCGTGATCCGATGATGCTCACGCTGATGGCGTCGAGGGCGATCGGAGGGACACCATCGAACGTCCGCTCAACGGCGTCGATGGTCGCTTCGCCGATGAGACGGAGCCGGGTCGACGCAACGGCGGGTCCGACAGCCGCACCGGTTCGATCCTCGTCGTCGAATCGGAGGGTGACTTTCAGTGTGGTTCGGGTCCCGTTCGGTTCCTCGCTTACACCGACGAGCGCTGCCCGGTTCGATACTCCGCCGGGGAGGTCGGTCGGGCTGATCTGGACAACAGATACGACCCGTCGGTCGATGGTCGCTCCGAATCGGGCCATGGCGAGAGACTGCACATCGCGGACAACCTGCTTGGCGGCTTTGCCGGGCGCAGCGATGACGTGGACTTCTGTGACTCGGGGACCGTCGGTGACGACGCGGGCTGCATCGACCGAGTCGAGGTGAGTGATGGACTCTTCGAGTTCTCGATGATTGAACGCCATGGGGGCGAAGGGTAGCCGGTGGCCACGCTGAGTGGTGTCATCGGGAGCGCGAAACACTTGTCAGAATTCGCCCTAGCCTCTAGCGTGGTGCCTCTCGCCGCAGCGATGTGGCGAGTGCCCTTGGGCGGGCTAGTCGAATGTTTGTGCCGAGAGGCACTGTTCTCCGGTGGGGCCGGGCGAGCACCTAGATAGTTTAAGGTTCCGGGCGTCTTCATGGGCGGCCGGGATTGGGTAGGGGAACCCGGGTTCACATCAACCTCAGCGAAGCGGAACTGCGTGCCGTGAGCGACGTACATGTCGTGATCGAGTACACATCCTGGAGAGGTTCGTGAAGAACAAGTTGGTTCGACTCGGATTGACGATCTCGAGCCTCGCCGCAGCCCTCCTGGCCGGCGTGGCAAGTCTAAGGATCGGTTAGGGCAATAGCCCGGGCATCCCCTCCCCAAAGAGTCCTCCCAGGAGACGACATGTCACGGGCCGCGGTCCAGCGACAACACAGAACCAAGATCGAACTAGCAGCGGGCTTTGGCGCGCTCGGCACGGCGATCCTGGCAGCCCTCATCTGGATGCCATGGCAGACCTTCCCCGACCTTCGGCTCTGGATCCCGTTCGCTGTTGCGTTCGTGTACTTCGAATGGCATTCCGTCGAGGTGAACGATCGGCTTTTCGCC
>JAOZMA010000234.1 GCA_029934555.1 Acidimicrobiia bacterium
GAGCGCGATCTCTTCGAATATCTTCGACATGACATCTTCGTCCGACCACGTTGGATTGTCCGCGATCAGTTCGTAGATCCGGCCCTCCCACAGATGGCGCTCCTGATTGAGGACCTGCTCGACGATGGTTGGATTGCTGGTGGCTCCAACTGCGCCGTGGTCGATCGCGTATGCGAGTTCCTCGACGGAACAGGAGTCATTCCAGAAGTCTGTTGGATACGCGCTGACCGTCTCGTGAAGTGGGCTCTTGTAGGTGATCTCAGACATGCTGGTTGCTCCTTGTGGTGGATTCGAGTTCACGTGTTCTGCGGGGGCATATGCCGACGTTGACGTGGATCGGATCGGGTCGATGGTTGGCGGGATTCATGGCCTTCGTTTCTCTCCCTCGAGGCTTGTGGGAGGTGGTCCGGTGGACTCACGTATGACCAGCTTCGGTGAGAGAACCGCGTGGCTGGCCGTCGAGCGAGGCTGGTCGATACTCGCCAGGACAAGTTCGGCTGCCATGCGCCCCATGTCATGTCGGGGTTGGTCGACGGTCGTCAGGCCCAGGCGGTGGCTGGCGGCCATCGATGTGTTGTCATAGCCGACAACGGAGATGTCGTCGGGCACGCTCAGGCCTTCGGTGTCGAGCACCTTGAGGACACCGATTGCGGCGAGATCGTTGGCGACGAACACGGCCGTGGGTCGGGGGCCGGTGGCGAGGAGGCTCTGCATCCCCATGCTGCCGCCGTCTTCGGTGAAGCCTCCCCGCACTGATCGAATCTCGTTCTCCAGTCCGTGACGTTTCATCGAACGGCTGTAACCGGTCCGCCGGGGCTGGGAGCCGGCGCCAATACCGCCGTCGATGTGTGCGATGCGGCGGTGGCCGAGTTCGACGAGATGGTCGATGACCATCCCGGCTCCGTTCCGGTCGTCGTTGGTGACGCTGTCGACTGTCGGCGCTCTTGTTGCCTTACCGACGACGACGACCGGTACCGACTCCGATGCCTCGATAGCGCACCCTCTGTTGACAACGGGAGAAACCATGATGAGGCCGTCGACCCTCATCTCGAGAAGAGTCGCGACGGCAAGGCGCTCCCGATCCGATACCCGGTTGCCCGTGGTCAGTATCGAGCGATATCCCGCATCTCCGACCGCCATGTCGATGCCGTCGATCACGTCGGCGAAGAATGGATTGTGCAGGTCCGAAACCATCACGCCGATCACGGATGAGCGTTGACGAACCATCGTGCGCGCTGCAGCGTTGGGCCGGTAGCCGAGCTTCTTCGCCGCTTCCAGAACTGCTTCCCTGCTCGAAGGGCTGACCCTGTCCGAATCCCTCATGACGAGAGAGACCAGCGACTTCGACACCCCTGCTTCTCTGGCGACGTCGAGGATGGTCGCGTGCTTCATGAAACGATTCCCGACCCCCAGCGAGTGAGAGATGATCCGGTTGCAGTGCTCATGGCGTTCCCCAGATCCCGATCCGTTGGTGCTCGCGCTCTGCGTCCCATTCGGCCCGTGCCACGAGGACCTGATCGCGGTCGGACACCTCGGGGACTCCGACCTCCCACCAGGAGCCACCCTCCGTCCATTCATACGGATCGGTGTCGATCACGATGACGTAGCTGCGATCGGCCGCTTTGGCCCTGAGGAACGCCGTCCGCAGCTCCTCGATGCCTGTGACCTTCTCGGCGATGGCCCCCAGCGACTCGGCGTGCTTGACGAAGTCGACGCTCACGTCGATGGCCCTCTTGGTGTGCTCGAGGAGGTTGTTGAATTCCTCTCCTCCTGTGTTGACCTGGAGACGATTGATGACGGCGAATCCGCCGTTGTCGCACACGATGAAGATCACCTTGTGTCCGGTCGAGACCGTCGAATAGATGTCGGAATTCATCATGAGATATGAGCCGTCTCCGACCCAGGAGATGACGTCACGGTCAGGCATCGCCATCTTGGCGCCCCAAGCACCGGGGATCTCGTAGCCCATGCCTGAGTATCCGTATTCAACATCGATGGAGCCGACGGACTTGGATTGCCATCCCATGTTGATCTCACCGGGGAGCCCCCCGGCGGCAGCGACCTGATAGTCGTCATCGTCCGCGAGATCGTTGACCGCCCGGATGACCTGTGCGTACGTGGGCATCTCGGAATCCCGGCCGGTGTAGTCGTCGAGATAGGCGCGCCACTCGCGCCGTTCATCATGTGAGCGGCGGAGCCACTCGGCCGGAGCGTGATAGTCGCCGAGAGCCTCGTCGAGTGCCTCGAGGGAGATCAGGGCGTCGCCGACTACCGAAAGGGCCTGGTGCTTGGTGGCGTCGAATCGGCCGACGTTGAGCGACAGGAGCTGCATTCGCGGATTCCGGAAGACCGACCACGATCCGGTGGTGAAATCCTGGAGACGGGTTCCCACCGCCACAACGACGTCCGCATCAGCGGCGAGGTTGTTCGCGGAGGTGCTGCCGGTGACCCCGAGAGGGCCGGCGTAGTTCGGATGGTCATGGACGAGCGTGGCCTTTCCTGCCACCGTCTCCACGACCGGTATTCCCCTCGCCACGGCGAAGTCCGTGAGTTCCTCGATCGCACCGGAGTAGTGGACGCCTCCTCCTGCGATGAGCAGCGGCTTCTCTGCTGCGCCGAGCGCTCGCGCGGCTGCAGCGATCTCCCGGGCATCGGGGCCGGGTCGGCGGATGTGGTGCAGAGTGTTGTCGAAGAACGCAACCGGGAAGCTGTATGCCTCTGCCGCGATGTCCTGAGGCAGGCCGATGTACGCCGGACCACAATCGGCAGGATCGAGCATGATGCCGAGCGCCTGGGGGAGTGTCTGGATGATCTGCTCGGGGCGAGTGATGCGGTCCCAGAAGCGGGTGACCGGCCGGAATGCGTCGCTCACCGTCGTTGAGGGGCTGCCGAAATCTTCGATCTGCTGAAGAACGGGGTCCACGATCCGGTGTTGGAAGGTGTCGCCGCTGATCAGAAGGAGGGGTAGCCGGTTGGCATGAGCAAGCGCCGCAGCCGTCACCATGTTGGTCGACCCCGGTCCCACCGACGAGGTGGCGATCATGATCTGACGCCGATGCTTCGCCTTTGCGAAGGCGACTGCGGCAAGCGCCATGGACTGCTCGTTGTGGCCTCGCCAGGTCGGCAACTCGTCCTGGACTCTCGAAAGAGCCTCGGCCAGGGACACCACGTTGCCGTGGCCGAAGATTGCGAACACACCGGGGAATAGAGGTATCTCTACGCCGTCGATCTCCGTGTGTTGAGCGATCAGCCAAGACACGATCGCCTGCCCCGTGGTGAGTCGAACTGTCTCCATCGTCACTCCTCGTTCCTGAGTCGGGTACCGGCGTAGGAATCGTCGCGCCGTCGGTTGGCGAGTCGACGTGTCGGTTGAATGTGATTTCGCCGGATCAAGATGTGGACCTGTCTCTCCTGAGGCCGACGAGGCGAGAAGCGGTGTTCTGCCACGCTTTGACATCAATCTGTTGGAGAGTATACCCTTGAGTGTTGGAACGTTCCAATCGTTTCGCTCGGAATCTGTTCAAGGGAGGTCTCCGTGGAAGTAGGCATCATCGGAGCGGGGCGGATCGGGGCGATCCATGCCGAGAACCTCCGCCGTCACCCGGACGTGTCCGGCATCGTCGTGACAGACGCCGTGCCAACTCAATCGGAGCGGGTCGCGGAAGCGTGCGGTGGTGAGGCCGCTCCCGGACCGGACGAGCTTCTCGAATCCGTTGATGCTGTCGTCATCTGCACGCCCGCAGACATGCACGTGGATCTGATCGAACGAGCAGTAGCGCACGGGGTACCGGCATTGTGCGAAAAGCCGTTGGCGATGAGTCTCGCCGATGCAGACAGGGCAGTTGACATCGTGTCGCAAGGTGATGTGCCGGTGCAGATCGGGTTTAATCGTCGATTCGATACGGGCTACCGAGCGGCACGTAACCTGGTGG
>JAOZMA010000235.1 GCA_029934555.1 Acidimicrobiia bacterium
GCGCCGTGTGTGAAGCGAAGTCCGGTGTGAATCCGGCGCTGTCCCGCAACTGTGAAGCCCTCCGGGGACGAGCCAGGTCGCCTTCCCGCCGGTGTGCGACCGCACCTTCGGAGGAGGGGTCCCGTCGCTTCCATGAAGGCTCCTCCCGAGAGAGGAGCAACATCATGTCCCGCAAGATCCTGATGGTGTTCGCTGTGATAGCGCTTGCTGCTGCCGCATGTGGATCATCATCCGACACCGCAGAGGCGCCGTCCACGACGCTCGGCACCACGACCACAGTTGCGTCGAGCACGACGGTGACAGCATCGCCGACCACCAGCTCATCCACCTCGACGTCATCGACCACGGTGCCGGAACCCTCCGGGTTCCCCGTCACAATCGACGCTCCGACCGGACCGGTGACCATCGAAAAGCAACCCGAGAACGTCGTTTCGCTGTCTCCAACGTCGACCGAAGTCCTCTTCGCCGTTGGAGCCGGACAGCAGGTTGTTGCTGTCGACAACCAATCGAACTATCCGGCGGAAGCCCCGATGACGGAATTGACCGGGTTCGAACCGAACCTCGAGGCCATCGCTGCATATGGCGCCGATCTCGTCGTGATCATGTACGACCCGGGTGATGTGATCACCGGTCTCGAGGCCGTCGGCATCCCGGTCATCATGCACCCATCGGCGACCACGCTTGATGACACGTACACCCAGATCGAGCAGATCGGAGCGGCGACGGGTCATACCGAGGAGGCATCTCGTCTCGTGGCGTCGATGAAGACCGAGATAGCGGCCACTACAGCATCAACTGATGGAGGGGAAGCCAACTACTACCACGAACTGAGCCCCGACTACTACTCGGTGACGTCGGCGACCTTCGTTGGTGCTCTGTACACGATGCTCGGCCTTGAGAACATCGCCGACGGATCCGACCCGGACGGCTACGGCTATCCGCAACTGTCGGCTGAACACATCCTCTCTGAGAATCCGGACATGGTGTTCCTGGCCGACACGAAGTGCTGCGGCCAGGACGCCGGAACGGTCGCCGACCGACCCGGGTGGGACACGCTCACCGCAGTTCAGCGCGGTGCCATCACGGAACTCGATGACGACATCGCATCACGCTGGGGACCGCGCGTTGTCGATTTCGTTGAAGCGATCGCAGAAGCCATCGCTGAGTTCCAGAGCTCATGACCGGGGAGGAGATCCGCCCGAGTCGCCTCCACTGGTGGTGGCTTGTCGGGGCACTTGTGGCCCTGCTCGGTGCGGGTCTCCTTGCCATTCTGCTGGGGGCAGTCGATCTTGATGCACGATCGGTTCTCCTCTCCGTTCTGGATCGAGTCCCGTTCGTCGATGTCGACTCAGGCCTGAACGATCGACAGGAAGCGATCCTGTGGGAGTTGCGGATGCCTCGCGTCGCTCTCGGCGGCATCGTCGGAGCGATGCTCGCCGTTGCCGGTGGTTCGTACCAGGGGTCGTTCAGGAATCCGCTCGCCGATCCGTATCTGCTCGGTGCGGCCGCCGGGGCAGGCCTCGGTGCGACGATCGCATTCGTGTACGGAGGAGTGCTGCCATCCGGGCCCATCGACACTCTGCCGCTGCTCGCATTCGTCGGTGGTGTCGGTGGTGTTGCTGTGACCTATGCCATCGGGTACTCGGCGAAGGCCGGGCGCACCCCTGTGACTCTGATCCTGGCCGGCGTTGCCGTGGCAGCGTTTCTCACTGCCGTCCAGACGTATCTTCAGCAGCGCAACGCTGAGACCCTTCGCGAGGTGTACGGATGGATCCTCGGACGCCTCTCCACGGTGGGATGGGGGGAAGTCTGGCTGGTTCTCCCATACGTGGTCGTCTCAACGATCGTGATCCTCTTCGGAGCCAGGAGACTCGACGTACTCAGCGTCGGAGATGACGAGGCGGTGACTCTCGGGGTGGACCCGTCACGGGTGCGTCTTGTCATGGTGCTGGCAGCAACCCTTGGCACGGCTGCCGTGGTCGCCGTGTCCGGCCTCATCGGCTTCGTCGGGATCATCATTCCTCATGCGGTCCGGATCGTCTTCGGATCGAGTTATCGAGTGGTACTGCCTCTCTCCGTCGTGTTCGGTGCAACGTTCCTGATTCTCGCTGATCTACTGGCGCGCACCGTCGCTGCCCCTGCAGAGATCCCGATCGGTGTGGTGACGGCATTCTTCGGCGCTCCGTTCTTCGCCATCGTGCTCCGTTCCTCGCGAGGGCTCGGATCATGACGGTGGCCCTCTCCTTGAACGGCGTCAGTGTTCGTTTCAACGGTTCGAGGATCCTGGATTCCGTCGACATGGAGATCGATCGAGGTGAGTGGCTCGGGATCATCGGTCCGAACGGCGCAGGCAAGACAACGCTGCTGCGGGCGATCACCGGAGCGGTCGGGTTCGAGGGATCCATCGCGATAGACGGCATCAAGACGTCGGGAATGAAACGTCGGGATCTCGCTCGGTCCGTCGCCCTCGTTCCTCAGCATCCGGTTCTTCCTCCCGGCATGCGCGTCGTTGACTACGTTCTGCTCGGACGAACACCGCATGTGCGTGCCGTCACCGGTCCGTCGCTCCATGACCTCGATGTGGTCGCGACGATTCTCGACGCCCTCAGCCTCTCGGAATTCATGGATCGGGACGTCACGACACTCTCCGGGGGAGAGTTGCAGAGGGTCGTCGTCGCCCGGGCCCTCGCCCAGGAATCCCCGATCCTTCTCCTCGACGAACCGACGACTGCTCTGGACATCGGGAAGCAACAAGATGTACTCGAACTCGTCGACCGACTGCGAAGAGAGAGGACGCTCACGGTCGTCTCGGCCATGCACGACTTGACGATCGCCGCTCAGTTCCCCGACCGGCTCGTCATGCTCGCCGGAGGGGTGGTGGTGGCGGAGGGCGACGGACGAACGGTTCTGGATCCGGAACTCATCCGTTCCTACTACTCGGCCAGCGTGAAGATCCTCGACGACGGAGCGGGCGGGATCGTGGTGGTCCCCCTGCGTTCTCAGGAGCCGATGAGCGACTCGAAGAACTGACCGACGAGGAAGCTCAAGACTCCACCGACGAAGCCGATACTGAGGTTCTCCAGAGCCGAGAGCATCGGGTTCTTCTTCGTCATCCTGGTCTTCGTTGCACCGACAACGACGAGGCCGAATCCGGCCAGAACGGCAGCTACGAGCAGGGCCGTCTTCGTGTCGTCGAAGAAGACGAACGGCAGCACCGACGGAAGGGCTCCCGCGAAGAACAGACCGGCCGAGGCGAAGCCTGCCATGTAAGGGTTGCGTTTCTCGGTGTCGACGATCCCGAACTCGAGGCCGGCCATCACGCCGAGCATCGCCTCGTCGCTGCCGTCGATGATCTGAACAACGGTCTCGAGATCGTCACCTGCCAGCCCGATGTCTCCGAACATGTGGCGGAGCTCGTCCCGTTCGTGATCGCGGTGCTCCTTGAGGTGCTGCGCTTCGAGCGCCATCTCGGCGGCGAAGACCTCTTCCTGGGATTTCGTGGCGAGGTACTCACCCGTTCCCATAGAGATCATCCCAGCCAGGGCTCCGGCGATCGCCGTCAGGAGCACCTGGGTCGAGTCGAGTCCGGCGCCGACGACGCCGGCAACGAGAAGGAATGTCGAGACGAGACCGTCGTTGACCCCCAGGATGACGTCACGCAGATACTGCCGTGCTTTGCCAAGGTGGTCCTGGTAGTCGTCGGGCGGAACGGGTGCGGTTGGAGCGGTCACAGAAACCATCGTACCGGCAACCCACCACCCACCACCCAATAACGCGTACCCAGGGTTGCAGTCCCCGCCGGCGGCGCACCCAGCCCGCGGAACAAACGGGCGAGGGGTAGTCGTGCATTCTGTGGGCCCACTGCGCCGCATACGGGGACGCGAACCCTGGGTTGCAGTCCCCGCCGGCGGCGCACCCAGCCCGC
>JAOZMA010000236.1:0-597 GCA_029934555.1 Acidimicrobiia bacterium
GGCTGCTCATCACGCAGGGATGGTTCCCGCGTTCAAGGAGACGGTGGAGCATCTGTTCTCATCAGGTCTCGTCAAGCTCGTCTTCGCGACGGAGACGCTCTCTCTCGGCATCAACATGCCGGCCAAAGCGGTCGTGCTCGAGTCGTTCAGCAAATTCAACGGGGAGAGCCATGAGCTTCTGCGCGCCGGGGAGTTCACGCAACTCACCGGTCGAGCGGGACGTCGAGGGATGGATGAGCAGGGGACCGCCGTGATCCTCTACAGCTCGTACGTCCCGTTCAAGAAGGTGGCCGACGTGGCTGCGATGGGGAGCCATCCTCTCATCTCCTCGTTCGAACCGTCCTACAACATGGCGGTCAACCTGGTCGCGAACTACTCGAAGGCCCAAGCAGAGGAGCTCCTGAGGGCATCATTCGCCCAGTTCAGAGCGCAGCAGAGAACCGAGCGTCTCGAAAACCGGATCGCCGAGAGGTCGGCGGAGATCGAGCGATTCCTCGAAGCCGCCCAATGCGAGCATGGCGATATCGAAGCGTACGTTGATGCGCCGCTCGGATCTGGCGAAGGAACCGACGCTGTCAGAGAGTTCCTCTCACTGCT
>JAOZMA010000236.1:607-3922 GCA_029934555.1 Acidimicrobiia bacterium
ATCACTGCTCGACTCGGGTGATGTCCTCGAGATGGGTGACGGCGGTCGATGGGTCATCCTTGCCCGCGGCTACGGCAGGAACCCCCGGTTCCTCCTCCTCTCAGAGACGGGGGAGCGTCGGAAGGCGACACCCGACGAGCTGGGTGCGCTACCCAAGCACCTCGGCAAGCTTGCCCTCGAAGAGCCGGTTCGCAGCTCCGACCAGGGATACCTCGAAGCCGCCTCCATCGTTCTCCGAGCATGGACCCCGGAGGGACCCGGCCGCCCCATCGAGGAAGACGAGCCGGCAGAACTGACCGTCGCCGCGTGTCCGGATCTCGATGACCATCTTCACTGGTTGAGTCGCTCACGCCGCGCAGCGAAGGATCTCCGAAGCCTGGAGCGCCGCCGGACGCGAATCAACGATGACGTCGTGAAGCGTTTCACATCCCGGATGGCGGTTCTCTCCGAGCTTGGCTACGTGAAGCGATGGGATCTGTCTGACAAAGGTCGGAGCCTGCGGCGCGTCTACAGCGAACTGGACCTGGTACTGACGGAGGCCGTGGAATCGTCGATTCTGGAGGGACTCTCTGCACCGGAGTTCGCAGCCGTTGTCTCGATGTTCACCTTCGAGCCGCGAAAATCCGACGGGGAAGGCGCCATCCTCGTCGGAACGGTCGCAGAACGGTTCGAGCAGATCGTGAAGGTCTGGGAGAACGTCTCCTCAACGGAGGAGCGCCGTCGAGTCCCGATGTCACGGATGCCGGATTCGGGATTCGCACCCTTGGCGTACGGATGGGTTTCGGGAGCGAGTCTCGACGATCTGTTCGGTGATGATGGCTTCGCCGCGGGGGATTTCGTGCGCAACTGCAGGCAGCTTCTCGACCTCATGCGCCAGATCAGGGATGGCTTCCCCTCACTTGCACCGGTGGCGGCAGCGGCGATCAACTCGACGGATCGGGGAATCGTGGCCGTCGGAGGTCGCGCGTGAGCGCCTGGTGGGTGATCGTGAATCCGGCTGCCGGTCGGGGCACCAACCTTTCCGAGCGTGTGGAGTCTGCGCTCGCGACACGGGGCATCGACCATGAGATCCGGGTCTCCGCTGCTCCGGAGGCTGTGCCGACGATAGTGGGGGAGGGCCGTGACGCCGGATACGACTCATTCGTGTCCGTCGGTGGAGACGGCACCGCGAATCTTGTACTCAACGGTCTTGCGGAACTCGATTGGGGCTCGCCTCCGACGCTCGGGATCCTCCCGGCCGGATCGGGCAGTGACTTCATCCGAACCTTCGCTATCTCCGATCAACTCGAATCCGCAGCGGATCACCTCATCGACGAAAGCCGGTATCCCGTGGATATCGGGCTGCTCGACGGATCTTTCGGAAGCCGCTACTTCCTCAACGCCGTGAACACGGGGATCGGCGCCAGAACCGTCGTCGAAGCCAACCGCCTTCCGTCACGCCTGGGATCTCGCCGCTACATCGCTGGATTCTGGTCAGCGCTTGCCAAGACCAAACCGGCGGAGGTGCGTGTGGACTGTGACGGGACGGCGATCGCGGAAAAGGCGTGGAACGTCGTCGTCGCCAACGGGCAGTTCTTCGGTGGGGGGATGAACGTCGCTCCGCTGGCCGAGGCGGGTGACGGTGTGTTCGACGTCCAAGTGTTCGCCGGACCGCGAAGCGAGGCGCCCCTCGTGATCCGTAGGGTCGTACGGGGAACCCATCTGTCGCATCCCGGGGTGCGACGCACCAGCGGGCGAAGCGTGGTTGTCGACGTACCCGACGCATGGTTGGTCGAGGCAGATGGCGAGATCCTGGGGACCGGAGCGTTCACCGTTGAGGCGTTGCATGACCGACTCTTGTTCAAGATCTAGAGCTGGTTCCAAATACGGCCGCGCCCGTGTATGCTCCCGCGCCGCAGGAGGTTGAACCCATGTCTAAAGGCGAAGTCAGCGAAGAAGTCCCCGCGGAAGATCCGTCGGAATTGGATGAGAATTCCGAAGAGGAAGCGCTGAGCGACGACGTGGATGATGACAAGTCCGACGATTCGACCGATGAGGCGTCCGGCGAAGAACAAGATGAGGCTCTCGATGAGCTCGAGGCCGAAGAGCTCGAGATGCTCACCGAGGACGAGACCAGCGAGACGCTCGTTGTCGATGAAGCGGCCGAGATGCGTGCGATCCGCCGTGCAGAACTCGCCTTGGATCAGCAGGGCGTTGCCGAGGCAACCGAAGGGGAATTCGTCTGCTCGAAGTGTTTCCTCGTTCTGAAGGCGAGCCAACTCGCCAACCCCCGCAAGAAGATCTGCAAAGACTGCGCAGTCTGATCAGGCCCTCTAGCCCAGGTCGCGGACGAGTTCGGCGTTCGTGTTCAAGGCACCGTCGGATTCCTCCGATAGCCCTGGTATCGAGCCACAGCACGCACCCCGACTTGCCGAGGCCAACCCCATCATGACTGCGGCGGACGATGTCATCGTGATCGTGCCGACCTACAACGAGGCGGAGAATCTCGAGGCGATCGCCGCGGCCGTGAGAGCGCACGGGTATCGACTGTTAGTTGTCGATGATGGATCTCCCGACGGCACCGGGGAGATCGCAGACGAACTCGTCTCGACAGATGATGGCATCGCCGTGCTCCATCGTGAATCCAAGGCGGGTCTTGGGAAGGCGTACGCCGCAGGATTCGCAAGAGCGCTTGAACTCGGGGGTGAGGTGCTCTGTGAGATGGATGCCGATTTCTCCCATGATCCTGCCGACCTCCCCCGGCTCATCGCAGCGATCGACGAGGGCGCAGATCTTGCGATCGGCAGCCGCTACGTCCCCGGAGGCGGAGCGGACGATTGGCCGTGGCACCGTAAGGCGATCTCGAGCGGCGGGAACCGCTATGCATCTCTCATGCTCGGTATCAAGGTGAAGGACGCGACGGCCGGGTTCCGGGCATTCCGAGCCGACGCGATTCGACGGTTGAAGCCGGAGACCTGTGACGCATCCGGATATGCCTTCCAGGTCGAGATGGCCTGGCGTGCCTCAGAGGCAGGCCTCAAGATCACCGAAGTTCCGATCCGATTCCGGGACCGTGAAGCCGGCACTTCCAAGATGTCTTCGAGCATCGCAATAGAAGCTATGGCCCTCGTAACACGCTGGGGCTGGCAGCGCCGGTTCGGAAGGTCTAGTAGATCAGTAGATCAGTAGATCAGTAGATCAGTAGATCAAATGCCGCTGATCTGTCGGGGTAGTCGTAGTTCGTGGGCCGGAGTCGGTCATCGGTCGTCCGTAGTCCGTAGTCCGTAGTCCGTCTTCTGTAGTCCGTATTCCGGACCCGGGGGTGCTCTTGTCCTG
>JAOZMA010000237.1 GCA_029934555.1 Acidimicrobiia bacterium
TGTCCGCTGTCCGCTGTCTGCCTTTCTTGTTCCTGGCTGTCCGCTGTCCGCTGTCTGCCTTTCTTGTTCCTGGCTGTCCGCTGTCCGCTGTCCGCTGTCCGCCTGTCACCTGTCCCCTGTCCCCTGTCACCTGTCGCCTACTCTCCCCCCATGCACCGCCCCACCCGACAGGAACAAGCTCAGGCCATCCTCCAGCGGAAGGCCAGGAAGCTTGCTTCGCAGATCCTTGGACATCGGGCCACGACCGCCACCGACTTCGCTGAGGCGCTCATACTCGAACGGGTCGACATCATCTCCGAGATCCCCGACCGAGAGACGCTGCTCGCCCTCGGCCTCAACCGTGTTGGCCCCCGCGATGGTCTCTACGTGCTCGAAGACTCCGAGGGATTCCGTGTCTATGCCCAGGAACACGGAACTCCTGTTCGCGAACGATCCGGCCTTTCGTTCGACGAGGCTCGAGACGCCGTCATCGATGAACTCATGCTGTTGAACGGCATCCCATTCAGCGTGTGAAGACCTCGTCGCCGATCGACACTTCGACCGGGCGATCGATGTGGTCGACCGACAGGATGAAACCTCTGGTGCCCGTTGAGAGGAACGCGAGGTGTTCGGCGAGCTCATCACGCGAGCGAACGGTGCTGCTCTTGAGCAGATACGAAGTGAATCCAGGGCACGCCAACGCCGGTGTCGGAGCGCGGAGCTCGAAGACGGCTCCGTCCTGCGTGTGGATCACTAGACCCGCTGCGACGGCGTCCGCCGAGACCGCCGGCCCGTCGACGATGATGTTCTCCCCTGCGATCCCAATCGGAGCTTCGTCGAACCGCTCGACCATCCGGTCGTAGTGGCCGACGAAACCGATAGATAGAGCCTTGTGTCCCCCGCCTTTCACGCGGGGATGTGCCTGATGGTGGATGTCAACGGCCCATCCGGAACCGTTCCACCCGAGCATGCCGGAGGCGTCGATCGATCCACGCTCAACCGTGAGGAGAGGCGACGGGTCGTAGGCGTCGCCCCTCTTCAACGATTCCGGATGGATCTGAAGTCGGACGATTCGCCCCAGGGATTCACCCTTTGCCGGACTGCTCGGTTGATCAGACATGATGCTCACGCTACCCGAATCGGCGAGCCGTGCACGCTCAGCGGACGAAGACCTCGTCGCCGATCTCGACCTCCACATAGCGATCCGAGCAGCCGCACGAGACGAGGAATCCGCGGGTTCCGTCGGACAGGAACGCCAACTCGCTCTGGATCGTCTCACGCTGAAGAACTTCGTCGCTCCCGAGAAGGAACGAAGTGAACGGACGACAGGGGGCGGCGGGGCGAGGCTCGTTCAGATCGATCTCGATGCCGTCCGGACGTCGGATGAACAGGCCGGCGCCGATGTCCGTCATCCGGACGGCCGGTCCGTCAACGATGACGTTCTCACCCGCGATGCCCACAGGGACCGATGCGAACCGTTGCGCCATCGCGTCGTAGTGCCCGGTGAAGCCGATCGACAAGGCCCGATTCCCTCCACCTCTCGCCCTGGGATGCGCCCGGTGGTGGGCATCGACGATCCAACCGCTGCCGTCCCAGATCAGCATGCCGGACTCGCCGATCATGGCCGCGTCTGCCGTCATGAGATAGCCGGGCTTGTACCGGCCTGTGGCCTTCAGCGGCTCCGCCTGGATCTGGAGCCGGATGATCCGACCGAGCAATTCAGACATTCAGCACCTCGTTGAGCAGATCGGGACGATCGGTGACGATCCCGTCGACCCCCATATCGATGAACCGTCTCATGTCGTCGGATTCGTTCACCGTCCAAAGGTGGATGTGTGCGCCGGCCCGATGAACGGCATCGATGATCTTGTCGTCGATGGTGGCGCCGCGATAGTTGAACGGCAACTGGTACGCCTGGATCTTCCGCTGGATGGTGCCTCCCCTGCGCGACGCTACATACATCGATGCGGCAGATGTCGGTCCCGCGGAGACGGCAACGCCACCTCTTGTGATGCGCCGGAACCGGGCGATGCGGCGGTCGTTGAACGATCCGATGAGCGTGCGGTGTTCGGCGTCGAACGCACGGATCACCTCGGCGACGGCCCACTCCTCGCCCGGCGCTTTCAGATCGATGTTGAGCCGCACGGCCGGCCACGTTCCGTATAGCTCTTCGAGCGTTGAGATCCCGATCCCGGTGCCGCGCAGCGGGTAGTCGTTGTCCGGGTCGAACAGGTAAGCGGCATCCAGGGCCTGGATCTCCGCAAGCGTGTGCTCAACGACCTTGCCTTCACCGCTGGTCGTGCGGTTCAGCTTCGCATCGTGGATGACGACGGGGACGTGATCGCTCGTGAGCCGAACGTCGATCTCGAGATAGTTGTAGCCCAGGCCCTCGATGGCTCCGGCGAACGCGTGCATCGTGTTCTCGGGCCACAGAATCCGGCTCCCCCGGTGGGCGAATCGAATCGGATGCTCCACGGAGAAGAAGTCGCTCAAAGGATCACACCACCCTTGACCACCGCGGCAACGAGATCCGCATCAGGCCGGTACGGGATGTGGAGGTGGGTCGGTGCGTCGAGTACGACGAGGTCTCCGACGGCGCCGGGAACCAGATGACCCCGATCCTCGAGTCTGAGGGACAGAGCGCCGCCCCGGGTCGCCGCCCAAACTGCCTCATCGGGTGTGAGCCCCATGTTGAGTGCGGCGAGTGCAACGACGAACGGCATCGATTCCACATTGGCCGTTCCCGGGTTGCAGTCGGTGGCGAGCGCCACGGTGACCCCGCTGTCCCAGATGCGTCTGCCGTCTGGATATGGAAGCCTCATCGAGAACGAGACGGCGGGGAGCAAGACGGCCGACGTGCCGGCAGCACTCATCGCCGTCAGATCCTCGTCTGTAGCGTGGTCGAGGTGGTCGGCGCTTGCGGCCGAGAGTTCTGCGGCGAGATGGGCTGCGCCGACGCGACCCAGTTGATCGGCATGAACCCTGACTTCGAGACCTCTGTTCTTCGCCGCTTCGAGGATGCGGCGAGTCTCCTCGACAGTGAACGCCGCTTCGTCACTGAACACGTCGCAGAATCGGGCGAGCGGTGCACAGACATCGAGCATCTCGCCGCAGACCAGATCCACGTAAGCATCACGATCTTCGCGGTACTCGGCCGGAACGACGTGCGCTCCGAGGAACGTGGGGATGACATCGATCGGGAGTGACTCGTCGATGCGACGAGCGACGCGAAGCATCTTCTCTTCGGTTGCGGCGTTGAGGCCGTAGCCGGACTTCACCTCGACGGTGGTCGTCCCGTTCGCCAGCATCCGCCACGCACGCTCTACGGCGGAGTCATAGAGGTCGTCCTCAGAGGCCGCTCGAGTCGCAGCGACTGTCGACAGGATGCCCCCACCGGCGGTGAGGATCTCCTCGTAGGACTCTCCGCGAAGGCGCCTTGCGAACTCGTCGCTTCGATCACCTGCGAAGACAAGATGGGTATGAGGATCGACGAATCCCGGAAGCACGGCGGCCCCACCGGCGTCAAGTCTCGGCAGATCCCCGTACTCGGCCGGAATGTCGGCCCCGTCTCCGACCCATTCGAGGACGCCGTCGCTGATCGCGACGGCAGCGTCCTCGACGATGCCGAGCAACCCGTCACGCCCCAGGTCGTTGGTAACAAGCGACCCGATATTGAAGACGAGCAGATCGTTCACTTCACCCTTCCCGCTCACAGCTCAAAGCTCAAAGCTCGGGGCTGTCCCCTGTCACCTGTCACCTGTCACCCGTCCTCTCTCCGCTCTCTGCTGTCGGCTGTCCGAACTGCCGAGCGGTGGGGCTCTGACCCCCTCCGCCTCCTTCGTCGGCACCTCCCCCTGAGCCTCAATCCACGGTTTGCACGGCGATAGAGGCCCCCTTCTCCTGTCCCCCCGACGCATCGGCGGGGGGACGCGAGGT
>JAOZMA010000238.1 GCA_029934555.1 Acidimicrobiia bacterium
GGCCCCCCCCCCCCCACCCCCCCACGGTTCGCGTCACGGAGGAATTGGTCAGAATCCGACCGAGCCTCCGGGATCCTTGCCTGTACGCCTTGACCAGCGTCGTAGACGACGATCAATGGTGGGCGGTCACCTCTGAAGGTGAAAGCGAGTCAGCGAGGGCGTCTCGCGCCTCGTCGGCAGCTCTGGCAATCGACCACTTCGATCCCTTTTCGAGCCATTCGCTGTACCGGTCTCCGGCTGCAGCTTTGATGGCTTCAAGGGATTGTGCGTACTCATCGACGTCCCAGTAGGGCATCGGGTTGTGTTGGCGTACGCGCCCCTCTTGGACGGCTCCGACGAGACGGGCCGCAGTCATCGAATCTCCTCTGTCGACGAGGACAGAGGCTGCGACTTCAAGTGTCCACACAGTGAGCAGTCTGTTCGACCGAAGAATGGCGGCGTTCACCGCCTTGAGCGCAGCCGAGACCGCCCCGGCCAAGTCGCCGGTCGCGTGCCTTGCTTTCGCAAGCTGTCCGTATCCCGTGATGATCACCCACAGGGCTCCCGTCTCGTCGGCCACTCCGAGGCCGGCTTCGAGGTTCCTCAGACCCTCGCTCCTCATCCCTTCGGCAAACTGTGCCCATCCGACGCTCGTGAGCGCCCAGGCTTTGGTCTCCGGGCTCCGGCACTCGTAGGCCGCTGCGATCAGATCCTCGAATCTCGATGCCAAGTCGACGCCTTCTCCTGTACTCATCTTCTCGTGGGCCGTGAGGGTGCTCAACTCTTGGAGGAGACTCCGTGCGACACCGTCGGGATCACCAAGTTCGAGTGCCGTTCTGCGTGTGCGGGCGGTGACCGCCAGGATCTCATCGGTGTCATAGAAGTCCGACCAGATCATCCATCTGGCGAGGGCGGTGCCCGCATGGATCTGTCCCCAGCGATCATCGGCGCCCTCATAGATCAACAGCGCCTCGCGGGCGGCATCGATCGGATCCGAGACGTCGGGAAGGACATGACTATCCCTCGTCGACCAGAACGTGTCGGGGTCCATCGAGAGACGGATCAGTGTGTCGGCATACGTAAGGTGTTCGTCCGCTTCAGCGGAGATGCGGAGCGCCTCCGTGATGTGCACGCACGCGGAATTCGGATTCTGACCGAGCGTTGCCGCGGCTGCTGCCAGCCTTCGAGTCCGTGCGGCGGATCCGGGGTCGACGTCGGAGATGTGAAGGAGTGAGATCTTGATCCACTTGTAGTTCTCGACGATCAGGAAGTCGTCGGACCACAGCCACGCCAGATCACCGACCAACCGACCAAGGCGACCGTACTCGGCCTGGTCCCGCAGATACTCGAGGGTCTGCTGCATGTTCGCTGACTCGAGCGTGAGTGCTTCTCGTATCGAAGGACGCAGGGCCGATCTGGCGTTCGAACGGCCGGTGTTCGCAAGTTCGCAGAACCAATCCGCGTGTTGGGCCTGCAGGTCAGTGAGTTCATCAAGACGCATGAGGACATCGAGAGCGAACAGACGGAAGGGTTCGAGAAGACGGAATCGCCCGGCTGCGGACGAGACACGGTCGACCATGGATCGGTCGATGAGGGCCTCAAGCATCTCCTCGGCGATGTTGACTGCCGTTTCGCTTGGGTCGCCGAGATGCGCGACTGCGCTCGCATCGAAGCCACCGACGAAGACACCGAGCTTGCGAAACGCCTTCTGCTGTTCTGCATTCAACAGGTCGTAGCTCCATTCCATCATCGCCGTCATCGTTCGATGACGTTCAGATGTGGAACGCTGAGAGCCGAACGCGCTGAGCCGCGTGGCCAATCTCGCAGACAGTTCGCCGAGTCCGATTGTGCGGACCCGGGCCGCTGCGAGTTCGAGCGCCAAAGGAAGCCCGTTCAATCGCCCGCAGATGTCAACGATGATCGCCGTGTTGTCCTCTGATTCCGAGACGGTTGCTCCCGCATCGGAGGCGCGTTCGAGGAACAGTGCGCTCGAACTGGTCTGCTTGAGATCGTTCCACGTTGCGGTCGCTGGGGGAATAGCGAGGATTGGAAGGGGAAAGACGGTTTCGCCTGTCACCTGGAGCGCCGACCGAGACGTTGTCAGGACGCTCACATGAGGGCACTGCTCGAGGATGGCAACTGCTGCTGTCGCCGCACCGTCGAGGATGTGTTCGCAGTTATCCATGACGAGCAATGCCCGGCGGGAGCTGAGGAACGCCAGGACCTCCCGGCGAGCAGCCATCTCGCGATCCTCGAGCGACAATCCGAGAGCGCGCCCTATCGCCACGAAGACGTCGTTTCCTTCACGAACAGGCACGAGGTCGACGATCCAACGGCCATCAGGGAACGATGCCGCCTCACCGCGGGCAAGTTCAACGGCGAGTCGCGTCTTGCCCGCTCCTCCTACTCCTGAGATCGTCACGAGCCTCGTACCGCTAAGGGACTCTCGCAACTCCGCGATCTCGCCTTCTCTTCCAAGGAAGCTTGACACAGCTGACGGGAGATTCGAGGGTGATTCGTCCGCCCGTCTCAGGGAATCGTCGTGGAGCAACATCTTCTCTTCGAGTTGCTGCAACTCTGGCGCCGGTTCGATCCCGATGTCCTCACCGAGAACGTCCCTTGCCCGTTGAAATGCACGGAGCGCCTCGGTGTGCCTTCCTTCGCGATACAGAGCGATCATGAGTGACGACCACAGGTGTTCGCTGTAAGGGTGGATCTCGAGAAGCCCTTCGATCTCAGGGATTGCATCCGCTGTTCGCTCCGCGTCCACGAGGGCTTGAGCGTGGGTTTCCTGCGCAACTTGCCGCCGCTCGTTGAGCCGTCGCGTATCGGGTTGAGCGAAGGCTGCATCTGCTGCGTCGAGATACGGCGCGCCGCGCCACAGGATGAGTGCTTCTTCCGTGAGGTCGAGTGTCCGTCCGGGGTCAGACGATGCTGTGGCGTTCGTGACGAGGCGATCGAACGAGTGAGCGTCCACAGAGTCAGCATCGACCGCAAGCAGATATCCGGTTCCCGTGGTCTCTATCAATTCCTTCTTTCCCAAGGCTTTGCGCAACTTCGAGATGTGGTAGCGGACAGTGCTCGTGGGGTCCGTAGGAGGCAGCTCTTCCCACATCCCGTCGATGATGGAATCGAGGGAGACCAGATGGCCCGCATCGATGACCAGTCTCAACAACAGCCTGCGCTGTGAAGGTGACCGGAGAGACACCGGACGGCCGGAAACCTCCACCTCGAGCGGACCGAGGATGCGTACATCTGCTTCAGTGATCACAACACCCCTCCCCGAGGTTCGAGATCAACCAATTGCGCCGGAAGGCCAATAGCAAACCATACGCGCCGACAACCTTATCGGGGCCATTTGTCGTGGCGGGGCTAGGTCCGGGAGCGAACACTGCCGGTCGCGGCTCGACCGAGATGGCCACGACCATCAGAGAGCCGGGGCTTAGGTCTCCCAGATGTGAACGGGGAGGCCGATCTCCAGGAAGCTATCCAGGTGGTTGGATTCCCAGGTCGGGACTCGTACACAGCCATGGGATGCAGGCCGGGCGGGAACGCTCTTCGAACCGTGGATCGCGTAGTACGGAGTGAAATACCACGGCTTGTAGAGACCGCCCAGGTAGTTGATTCGCCAACCCGGGATGTGTCGGAAGAGGGTGAACGTCCCCCTGGGTGTCGTCGCCTTCACGTAGCCGCCACCGCTGCCACCGTCGCCGCCGTTCTCCGACCAATAGGTCTCGCCGTTCCCGGTCGACACCGGCACGATCGCAGCGACAACGCTGTCGCGGATGACGAAGAGCAGTTGGCGGGTCATGTCGACTTCGACGCGATCGCTCTGAGACGGGTGCCGGGCGAGGATCGCTTCGTGGTTGAGCGATGGTTCGACGGCCCAGTCGTCGATCGACCAGCGATTGGACCGTTCGACACCGATC